>JACDCJ010000085.1 GCA_013817655.1 Actinosomnolentus pattersoniae (SeqCode) | reverse complement strand
GGCATGCTCTCCACGGGGACGAACGCCGAAGAGGCGAACACCAGCGGGGCAATCACGGGGAACGCCGCGGCCTGGGCGGCCTCGGGATCGCCCACCGACAGGCCGAGCGTGGCGAAGATCCACGAAAAGGCCCACCCGAACAGGAGCACCAGGGCCATCGCAGCCACGAAGGCCAGCGCGCTGGTATGCACCCGGAATCCCACGGCGAAACCCACCGCGCTCATCAGCGCGGCCACGAACACGTTCCGGGTCAGGTCGGCCATGGTCCGGCCGGCCAGGGCCGCCGACCTGGCCATGGGAAGCGAGTGGAACCGCTCCAGCAGCCCGGTCTTGAGGTCGGAGGCCAGACCCACCGCCGCAGCCATGGACCCGAACACCACGGTCTGGACGAAGATCCCCGGCATCAGGAAGTCGACGTACGGAACCCCGGGGATGTCGATCGCCCCGCCGAACACGTACCGGAACATCAGCACGAAGATGACCGGCTGGATCGTTGAGAACACCAGTAGCTGGGGAACCCGGCGGTAGGTGATCAGGTTGCGCCACGCCACGGCCAGCGAATCCCGGACGGCTCCCGCAACGGGTCCCCGGCGCTCGAGAGGAAGGGCGGCGGTGGTCGTGCTCATGCTGCACCTCCCGACAGAACGGCGTCGCGCTCGGGATCGGCTTCCGGCTCGGCGTGGCGGCCGGTCAGGGACAGGAACACGTCGTCGAGGCTCGGCTCCCGGACCGCCAGCCCGCCGGGATCGAGGTCCTCGGCATCGAGGGCTCGGAGCACATCCATCAGGAACCGGGCCCCGTCGTTGGACGTGATCCGGATCCGATCGCCCTCCCGTTCGGGCCGGCCGGAGACGATCGGAGCCAGCACCTCCTCGGCCCGGGCGGCATGGCCCTCGGAGGGCAGGGCGATCTCGATCACGGTGCTGCCCAGCCGAGACTTGAGGTGGGTGGGAGTCCCTCGAGCGATGACCCGGCCCCCATCCACCACAGCGATGTCATCGGCCAGGCGATCGGCCTCCTCCAGGTACTGCGTGGTGAGGAGCACCGTGGTTCCCTCGGCCACCAGCTCCCGGATCATCTCCCACAGCTCGTTCCGGCTGCGGAGGTCCAGGCCGGTGGTGGGCTCGTCCAGGAACAGGACCTGGGGCCGCTGCACCAGAGCCGCGGCCACGTCGAGCCGCCGGCGCATCCCGCCCGAGTAGGTCCGGGCCGGGCGGTCGGCGGCGTCGGACAGGCCGAAACGATCCAACAGCTCACCGGCCCGGGGGAGGATCGATCTCCGGGGAAGCTGGGCCAGCATGCCGATCAGCCGGAGGTTCTCCCTGCCGGTGAGGTTGGGATCGATGGCCGCGTTCTGGCCAGCCAGGCCGATCCGGTACCGGACCTCCGGCGCCTCTCGAACCACGTCGAGGCCCAAGACCTCGGCCCGCCCGCTGTCGGGAGAGATGATCGTGGTCAGGACCCGGATCGCGGTGGTCTTCCCCGCCCCATTCGGCCCGAGGAGCCCGAAGACCGTCCCTGGCAAGACGTCGAAGTCGAGGCCGTCGAGAGCCACGACGTCTCCGAAGCGTTTGGTCAGTCCTTCGACGAGGATGGCTCGGTCGGTCACGGGATCCTCCTTCTGGCCTGCTGGATGGGCAGTAGGCTATAACCAACTGGCCCAGCGGCTGAGGTGTTGCCATCGGGACTCCAGCGCCTCAGGACAGGTCCCGGTCCTCCATCTCCCACGCATGGTCGAGCATGTGCCAGGCGCAGCGGCGGATCAGGAATTGGACCGTCCACCACGACCCCGCCGCGGCCCCGCGGGCGTTGGTCTCGCGGATCGCCGCGCAGAATGCGTCGCGGTGGGCGTGCAGCTCGTCGGGGTCCCGCCAGGCGTCGGGCGACGAGCGCACCCCGACCTTCCTCGCGAACTCCCCGATCTCGGAGCCGTTGACGTGGTGGACGATCTCGTCCCGTTCGCGTCCCCCGCCCCGCGGACCCTTCCGCAGCTCATGCGAGACGCGCGCGGCGACGTCATCGAAGTACCTCCAGGAGGCGCGGAGCAGGACGACCTTTCGTTCGCACTCGGCCTCGGTCATCTGATCCTGCTCCGGCCCGGCCGATCGGCCCGAGACGCCGTAGTAGTCGGTCATGCCGATGCCTTCGAGCCGCTCCACGACCCTCAGCTCGCCCGCCGCGACGAACTCGTCGGAGAGTCCAGCCAGCTCCGCCACCTTCGCGTAGCGCGATCGGTAAGCCTCCAGCACCTGGAGCGCCGCTTCCTCGGTCTTCCCGCTCCGGTCCCACCCGGACCAGTCGAACGCCGACGCGACCGTCCGCTTCTTCTTGCCCCGCTCGACCATCACGCGGATCGAGTTGTCCATCGGCGCCATCTTAGGCCGGATCCGAGCTTCGGCGGGATCACGACGCGGCCGTTGTCCGACGCGGACTCCTCGGTCAGCGGCTTGCCCTCCGGCAGCCGCGTCGTCAAACGACGAGACCCTGGCCGAGGACGGCGGGCCGACGCGTGCTCGCCGCTTGAGCCCTATGTCTTGAGCCAGTTCGGAACGGCGACGAGGTCGACACGCGCCCTGGGACGAGAGCATCTCGTCAAGCATCAGGTGCCGCCGGAACGTCAAGCATCACCCGAAGCACGACACCTTCTCGTGGGCGCTGTCAAGCTCCGGTTGATGCCCGACGTTTTGTGTTCGGCTGATCATTGACGTGTAGCCCATCGGCTCTGACCTTCCGTACCCTCCCTTCTCGAGCGCGGGCGACGGTCCTGATGAGGTGGTTCTTGCTCCACACCTGGATGACGCTGCCCTCGACGAACACGTCAACCAGCTCGCCCTTGTAGGCATTGGTGACGGAGAACAGCTGGTTGTCCACCGAGACCATCCCGTTGGAGCCAACCCGCCGAAGCACCCACTGCCCGCGGTGGTCCTCTCTGGCATCGACCGGGACCGAGACCTTCCCCTTGACCAGGGGGCGAAGCCGGAACCGCTCGGCGGGAGTGGCCATCTCCAGGGCCTGATGGGGCCGGGTGGTGTTGTACTCCTCGACCCAGGCGTCCAGGGCGGCCTGGGCCGCTTCGAGGGAGGGGAACGTCCGGTCGGCCAGGAACTCCCGGCGCAGGCTCTGGTGGAACCGCTCGATCTTGCCGGTGGTGGTGGGCGAGCGGACCCCGGTGTGACGGTGGGAGATCCCGTTCTCCCGGCAGATTCGGTCGAACAACACCTCCACCGGCTGGGGCCCGAACCTCCCGGTGAACACCTTGCCGTTGTCGGTGAGGATCTCATCGGGGATCCCCCACCGGCGAAGGGAGGCGGCCAGGACCTCGCACACCGCCTTGGAGACGGCCCGGGTCACCAGCCCCGCCGCGATGCAGAACCGGCTGTGGTCGTCGATCCCGGTGACCACCTTGAGTTCGGTGCCATCGTCTAAGAGCACCCCGCCCATCACGTCCATCTGCCACAGCTGCATGGGGCGCTCCCGCTCCCACCGGCGGTACTCCTCCCGACGCTTGCGCCGGCGGCGGAGTTCGATGAGGCCGTGGCGCTTCAAGCACCGGTAGATCGAGGAGCGGGACGGGACGGGGTCGATCCCGGTCTTTCCCAGGTGGTGCTCGATCCGCCGCGGTCCCCACCCGGGGTGCTCCCTGCGGAGCTCGCAGATGGTGGCCTGGACTTCGGCGTCAGTCTGGTGCGGGCAGCTGCTCGGGCGGTGGGACCGGTCGGCCAGGGAGGACAGCCCGCCCTGTTCGTACCGGGAGATCCAGCCGTGCACGCTTTGCCGGGACACCCCCAGACGGCGGGCCACCTCGACCACCTTCCAGCCCTCTTGCACCACCGCGAGGACCGCTTGGTACCGCTGCTCCATGACGCTCAGCTCCACCAGCACTGCCGCACCCCCTCGTCCTAGACGACGATGAGGTGTCAAGCATCAGCCGGAGCCACCGTCAAGCATCAGCCGGAGCCGGTGTCGTGGATCAACCGGAACTCCGTCAGGGATCAGGTGACGCCGGAACGTCAAGCATCACCCGAAGCACGACAAACGTGAGTGGGCCGTGTAGGGATCGAACCTACGACACGAGGGTTAAAAGCCCCCTGCTCTGCCACTGAGCTAACGGCCCACGCCAATCTACGCGTCCCGCGTCCTCCCGCCCCACGCCCGGGTTGAAGTCGGCCCTTTCCCTTCTCGTGGAACGGGGCTTCGCCGGTAGGCGTTGGTGATCGGCACTCGGCGGTCGCGGCCGAAGGCCTTCGGGGTGATCTTCACCCCGGGAGGCGCCTGGCGGCGCTTGTACTCCGCACGGTCCACCATCGCCACCACCGTGCGGACGAGGCCTGGTTCCAGGCCCTCTTCGATCAGCTCCTCCGGGGAACGATCCCGCTCCACGTAGCCCTCGAGGATCCGGTCGAGCATGTCGTACGGCGGAAGCGAGTCGCTGTCTTTCTGTCCGAGGCGTAGCTCGGCGCTCGGCGGCTTCTCCAGCACTCGTTCCGGGATCGGTGGGGGATTCGAACGCGTGTTCCGCCAGCGCGCCAGCTCGTAGACGAGCGTCTTCGGGACGTCCTTGAGCGGTGCGAACCCGCCGGCCATGTCCCCGTAGAGGGTCGAGTACCCGACGGCCATCTCGCTCTTGTTTCCCGTCGTGAGCACCAGGGAGCCGAACTTGTTGGACAGCGCCATCAGGAGATTGCCTCTGATGCGCGCCTGCAGGTTCTCCTCGGCGACGTTCTCGTCGGTTCCCTCGAAGACCTCGTCGAGGGCGACGAGGTACGTCTTGAACAGGTGGTCGATCCGGATCTCGTCCATACGGACGCCGAGGCGCCGCGCCACCTCCGTCGCGTCCTCGAGGCTCTCGGGCGAGGAGTACGGCGACGGCATGGCTACCGTGTGGACGGCCCCGCGGCCCACGGCGTCGGCTGCCAGGACGGAGGTCAGGGCGGAGTCGACACCCCCCGAGAGCCCGATGACCACCTCGCTGAACCCGTTCTTCCGGATGTAGTCGCCCAGTCCCAGGACCAGGGCGCGGTAGACGCCTTCCGTGCTGTCGGGCCAGGAGGGCCGGGAGGGGTCGGGGAGAGGCGGCTTGCTTGCCGGCGGGATGACCGGCCTGCCGGCGGAGAACGTGGCGGGCGCATCGGGGACCTCGAGATCGACGACGAGGACGTCCTCCTCGAAGATCCGCGCATGCCAGGCGAGCTCGCCGTCCGGGCTCACCACCATGCTCCCGCCGTCGAAGACCAGCTCGTCCTGGCCGCCCACCGAGTTCACGTACACGATCCACGCCCCGGTCTCGGCGGCTCGGGCGCGGCACATCGTCAGGCGTTCGAACGATTTGTCACGGTGATAGGGGGAGGCGTTGATGCTCGTAATGACGGTGACGGCGTCCCGTGCGTACGCGTCGAACGGGAGCCCGCCGCCCCAGATGTCCTCGCACACGCTGATGCCGAGAGCCGAGTCGGCCAGCCGAACGGAGCAGCCGGCGTCACCGGGAACGAAGTGCCGCTTCTCGTCGAAGACGCCGTAGTTGGGCAGCTTGACCTTGTGATATCGCGCTACCACTTCACCGCCGTGGAGCAGGCCGGCCGAGTTGTGCAGCCCGCGGTCGGTCCGGTCGACGAAGCCGGTCAGGACCGCGCATCCCCCGGCGGTTCGCCGCGCGAGCTCCTCCAGGGCATCCAGGTTGTCTCGGACGAACTCCGCACGCAGCACCAGGTCCTCCGGCGGGTAGCCGGTCACGGCGAGCTCCGGGAAGCAGATCAGGTCCGCACCGAACGCGGTGGCATCGGCCGCCGCGTTCGCCATCCGCTCGATGTTGCCGCCGAGGTCTCCGACCGTCGTGTTGATCTGCCCGAGGGCGATCCGCACCATGAACCAAGCCTAGCGCGAGGCCTCCCCTTCCCCGATCGGGTGAGCCGAGGAACCGGCTCGTCCGTATTCCCCAAGGGACTGCCTGAGGATCAATGGGGGGGGTGCGAGATGTCCAAGCATCGGGTCTGGCTGCGGAAGGGCTTGGTCGGCATGGCCGTCCTCGCCGCGTTGCTCGGAACGGCGTGCCCCGGAGACGACGCCGGCGGGAGTAGCGGCGGCGGCGGTGGAGACGGCGGTGACGGCTACCTACCGGCTAGAGCAGCGGCAGGTA
This sequence comes from Actinosomnolentus pattersoniae (SeqCode), assembly GCA_013817655.1. Classification (GTDB taxonomy): domain Bacteria; phylum Actinomycetota; class UBA4738; order UBA4738; family UBA4738; genus JACDCJ01. The sequence goes on along the minus strand of JACDCJ010000085.1, from coordinate 1,827 downwards.
GCGCTCCAGCTCGAACGGTGTGACGTAGGCCTTGTAGGCGTCCCACTCCTCGCGCTTGTTGCGCACCAGGTACTCGAGCACGTGATCGCCCAGGGTCTCGCGCAACAGCTCCGAATCGTCGGCGATCCCGATCGCCTCGTGGAGGTCCTCGGGAAGTGAGTCGATCCCCGCGGCACGGCGCTCTTCCTCACTCATCTCGTAGATGTTGTTCGAGGCCTCGGGCGGCAGCTCGTACTCGTTCTCGATCCCGGCGAGCCCCGCGGCCAGCATGCATGCGAATGCGAGGTATGGGTTGCAGGCCGGATCGGGGGATCGAAACTCGATCCGCGTTGCGGACTCCTTCCCCGGCTTGTACATCGGCACGCGCACCAGGGCGCTGCGGTTGCGGCGGGCCCAGCAGATGTAGACAGGAGCCTCGAACCCCGGCACGAGTCGCTTGTACGAGTTGACCCACTGGTTCGTGACGAGGGTCAGCTCCCGAGCGTGGCGGAGGATCCCCGCGATGTACGCCCGCCCCGTCTTCGACAGATGGTGCTCGTCCGTGGGGTCGAAGAACGCGTTCCGGTCCCCCTCGAAGAGCGACTGGTGCGTGTGCATGCCGCTGCCGTTCACGCCGGCAACGGGCTTCGGCATGAACGTCGCGTACACGCCGAACTCCTGGGCCACCTCCTTGACCGTGAGGCGATACGTCATGACGCTGTCGGCCATGGTGAGGGCGTCGGCGTATCGCAGGTCGATCTCGTGCTGTGAGGGGGCCACCTCGTGGTGCACGTACTCCACCGGGATCCCCATCGACTCCAGGTAGAAGACCGTTCGCTTGCGGAAGTCGGTGGCCACATCAAGCGGTGTGAGATCGAAATAGCCGCCGTGATCCAGGAACTCCGTCCCGGACGAGTCCTTGAAGTAGAAGTACTCGAGCTCCGGCCCGACGTAGAAGGTAAAGCCCAGCTGGGCGGCCCGGTCGAGCTGTCGCTTCAGGACGAAGCGCGGATCCGCGTCGAACGGCGATCCGTCCGGATCGAAGATGTCGCAGAACAGCCGGGCGACGTGCTCCTCGGATTTCCACGGGGTCACCTGAAACGTGGAAGGGTCGGGCTTCGCGACCATGTCGGACTCCTGGATCCGGCTGAAGCCCTCCACGGACGAACCGTCGAACCCCATTCCCTCGGTGAGCGCTCCCTCGAGCTCCTGGGGGGTGATGGCGAAGGACTTCAAGAAGCCGAGGACGTCGGTGAACCACAGCCGGATGAACTTTATCCCCCGCTCCTCGACCGTCCGAAGGACGTATTCAGCCTCGTTCGAGAGTGTCATGAAGGCCCCCTTTGTGGATCTCAACGGTACCTAGCCCCCCGGGCCGTGCGGTTACCGCGGTGTTAATTCGCGGGCACGTCGGCCGGCCTTCGCAGCTACGCCGGGTCGACCAGCGAGGGGTCGACCCGGAGCACCGCTCTGGCCACGCGGCTCGGAACCCAGAGCGCCCCGAGTCCTGGCGAGGGTCGAGTCGGCGCCGCGTCGATCACCAGCGGGCGAGTAGCGATGGTCATCGAGCGAGGATCCAGCCGGAAGACCTCGAAGGAGCCCGAGAAGGGCTCGGCGTCCGGGTCGGAAGCGCCGGTGGTGCCCGGTCGGGGGAACCACTTCGCGATCCACACCCCGCCACCCCCACCCAGGGTGACGACGTAGGCGGGCGAGATGTCCAGCGGGAAGGACCCGTCCACGACCTGGTTGGTCGTCGGATCGACGCGAACGACGGATCCGTTCTGTGCTCCCGCGCCAACCGCCCAAACGTAGGTCGTGCCGATGCTCGCCGAAGTGAGTCCGGGAAGG
>JACDCJ010000084.1 GCA_013817655.1 Actinosomnolentus pattersoniae (SeqCode) | reverse complement strand
GGGTAACGCCCAGGCGGGGTGACCCGCGGAAAGTGCCACAGAGACAGACCGCCAACCATCCACGGCCGGCCGTTAGGCCGGCCGGAGACAGGGGCAAGGGTGCAACGGTGAGGTAAGAGCTCACCAGCGGCCGGGTGACCGGCCGGCTGTGCAAACCCCACCCGGAGCAAGGCCAAGCAGGGAGCGGGCGGCCCGTCCAACGCTCCCGGGTAGGCTGCAAAGAGAGCCACGGAGACGTGGCGCTCGAGAGGGTCGCGGAGACGCGGCTCCCAGAGAGATGGTCGCCGCCTGAGTTCGCTCCGGCGAGCTCGGGCACAGAATCCGGCTTACAGGCCGGCTCCTCTCATCTCGGCGGCCCCAGAGGTGACGCATGGATGAAGCGACCGAGCCCGTCCTCCGGATCGCGGCTCGGGTGCTGTTGCTCGATTCCCTCGACCGCGTGCTGCTCTTCCGCTACATCGAGGAGGACACCGGCGACCCGCACTGGACGACGCCGGGCGGGGCGCTGGAGCCCGGAGAAACGCACCGCGCCGCCGCCCTCCGTGAGCTCGCGGAGGAAACCGGGTTGAGGCAGGCCACGCTGGGCCCGGAGATCTGGATTCGCGAAGAGGTCTTCCGGTGGGGTGGGGTGATGCTGCGCCAGCAGGAGCGCTACTTCCTTGCACGCGTGGAGGGCCATGATCTCCCGCCGGAGCTCGAGTCGGCGCACGCAGCTGATCGCATCCAGGAGCACCGGTGGTGGACCCTCGAGGAGCTCGAGGGGTCGACGGACGCGATGGCGCCAAGGGCCCTGCCGACCCTTGTGCGATCGCTGCTCGAGGACGGGCCTCCGCAGAAGCCGTTCGATGTGGGGACCTAGCGGGGAGCGGTCAGGCGAGCCTCGGCGCGGGCGAGCTGTTTCCCCGCGTGATACGACGAGCGGACGAGCGGTCCGGCTTCCACGTGCGCAAAACCCATTTCGATGCCCCTCCTGGCGTGTTCGGAGAACTCCACCGGAGAAACCCAACGATCGACGGGCAGGTGGAACGACGTGGGCTGCAGGTACTGCCCCAATGTGAGCAGGTCACATCCCGTGTCCCTGATGTCGGCCATCGCCCCGCTTACTTCTTCTGGCCGTTCCCCCATGCCGAGGATGAGGTTCGACTTGGTCACTCCCTCGGGAGCGAGGGCCTTGGCGGTGCGAAGCACCTGAAGGGACCGGTCATAGCCGAATGCCGGACGGATCCTCGGATGGAGACGACGAACGGTCTCGAGGTTGTGGGCGAAGACGTCGGGGCCGGCCTCAAGCACGGTGGCTATATCCCTCTCTCCCCCTCGGAAATCGGACGGGAGAACCTCCACGCGGCACCCGGGCACCGCACCGCGGACGGCTCGGATGCATGCGGCCCAGATCCGCGCACCCCCATCAGCCAGGTCGTCTCTGGCCACGCCCGTCAGCACGACGTATAGAAGCCCCATCGCCGCTACCGCTTCCGCCACCCGGAGCGGCTCGTCCTCGGCGACGGCGTCGGGCTTGGCCGTCATGACGTCGCAGAAGCCGCACCGTCTGGTGCACCTGTCGCCGAGGATTAGGAACGTCGCCTCGCGTTCCTCCCAACACTCGTAGATGTTCGGGCACCCGGCCTCCTCGCACACGGTGTGGAGGTCCAGGTTCCGCATGATTCTCTTCAGATCGGTGTAGTTCGGTCCGGTGCGCGCCTTCACTCGGAGCCACTCGGGTCGGCGTCCGGCCGGCCGGGTGGCCTGGGCACAACCGACGGAGTGCGCAACATGAGTGTCCGCGAGCGTCGCGCCGGGTGAAGCCCCGGGCTGATTCGGCGGGTCGCCCTCCCCGGTCGTGGGCAGCAGCGGCAGGTACAGCCGCCTCCCGTGCGGGTTGTGTTCCCTATTCGGCATCGAAGGCAGTGTATCCGGGGTATCTCCGTTCCCCTAGGGCGGCGGGCCACTCTTCTCGAGTGATGGCGAAGATTCGATGGTCCTGCCACGCGCCATCGATCTCGAGGTAGCGGCGGGCGAGCCCCTCGTCTCGAAGCCCGTTCTTCTGGAGGACACGTATGGAGCCCTCGTTTCGGGGCAGGACCGCCGCCTGGACCCGATGGAGGTCCGCCGGGCCGAAGGCGAAGGCGAGCAGCTGGCGCACGGCTTCCGTCGCATGTCCGCGCCGGCCGTGCGCCTCGCTCACGAAGTACCCCACGCTGGCGCTCTGCGACGCCCCTCTCACGACGTTCGAGAGGGTGATCCTGCCGATCATGCCGCCGGTCGCCCGATCGATTATCGCGAAGTCGTAGGCTCGGTCGGCTCTCCGGTCGTCCTCGCATCTCCGCAGGGCGGATCGCTGGCCCTGCGGGGTGAAGAACGGTTCGGGGCGGATGGGCTCCCAGGGGCGCAGGAAGGTCCGATTCTCCAGGAGGAGCGCCAGGACCGAGGGGGCGTCGTCGGCGGTCAGTTCGCGCAGAGTGATCGCCGGACCGGAAGACACGACTGGGAACCCGCCGTCAGAACTCGGCGAGTTGCCTCATGCGCTCGTGGATCCGGTCGACGTCGGGCATGTAGTAATGCTCGAGGGGTCCGGCGAAGGGCATGGCCGGGATGTCCGGCCCGCCGATCCTTACCACCGGCGCATCGAGATCGAACATGAGCTCTTCGGAGATCGTTGCGGAGATCTCGGCGGCGGCGCCGTAGGTTCTGTTGTCCTCGGAGACCACCATGGCCTTGCCGGTCTTGCCCACCGACCCCAGGATGGTCTCCTTGTCGAGTGGTGCGATCGTCCGCACGTCGACCACCTCGACGGATGCCCCCGCTTCCTCCTGGAGGCGCTGAGCTGCCTCCAGGCAATGATGCAGCATCAGGCCGTAGGCGATGCAGGTCAGGTCCTCGCCCTCCCGCTTCACATCGGCCGGCCCGATCGGAACCTCGTAGGGCTCATCGGGTACGTCGCCCTTGATCAACCGATAGGTCTTCTTGTGCTCGAGGAACAGAACGGGATCGGGATCGCGGATCGCCGCCCGGAGCATCCCCTTCACGTCGTATGGCGTCGACGGGACGACGACCTTCAGGCCCGGCACGTGACCGTAGAACACCTCGATGGACTGAGAGTGGTAGAGAGCGCCGTGAACGCCGCCTCCGTACGGCGCTCGAACCACGATGGGACACTCCCAGTCTCCGGCAGTCCGGTACCGGATGCGGGCGGCCTCCGAGACCAGCTGGTCGAAGGCCGGATGGATGAAGTCCGCGAACTGGATCTCGGCGACCGGGAGCAGGCCATGCATGGCCATGCCGATGGCGCAGCCGACGATAGAGGACTCCGCCAGCGGAGTGTCGAGCACGCGCATCTCGCCGAACTCCTCCAGGAAGCCGGCCGTGGCACGAAAGACCCCGCCCCTCGCGCCCACGTCCTCCCCGAGGACCAGCACTCGATCATCGGCCCGCATCTCATCCCAGAGCGTGTCGTGAACGGTCTGGACGACGTTCTTCTCGGTCACCGGTGGGAGCCTTCCTCGCCCGGCGCCTCGTCCGGGGAGTCGGCGGGTGTTGCTTCCCCGCCGGTCGTCCCGATGGCGTCGGCCTTGACGTTCGAGTCGCCGCCGGATGAGCCATCGTCGCGGGAAGGGGTCATGTCGGCGAAGACGTGCTCAAGCGCGCTCTCCGGCGTTGGATCCTCGGCCTTCCAGGCGGCCTCGACCTCCGCGTCGACCTCCGCCTTGATCTCTACGCGCATACTCTCGATGGCGTCGTCGTCCAGCAGGCCCTGCTGCTTCAGATAGTTGGCGAAGACGATCAGGGAGTCGTTGCGCTTCGCCTCCTCGACCTCCTCGCGGCTTCGGTAGGTCCGGTCGTCGTCGTCTGACGTGTGTGGATGGAACCGGTAGGTCTTGAGCTCGATGAGGGTGGGGCCTCCTCCCTCGCGCGCCTTGTCGACCGCCTTCTTCGAGGCCTCGTAGCAGCCGAGTACATCGTTACCCTCCACGACCACGCCCTCGAACCCGTAGCCCTCGGCTCGCATGGCGACATCCTTAACGGCCATCTGCTTCGAAAGGGGAACGCTGATCGCGTACCTGTTGTTCTCGCAGTACCACACCACCGGGAGTCGATGGATCCCGGCGAAGTTGAGGCCCTCGTGCCAGTCACCCTCGCTGGTGGCCCCGTCCCCGAACCACGCCCCCACTACCGCGTCCTCGGCTCGATACTTGATGGCGTACGCGATGCCGGCGGCGTGCGGGATCTGTGTGGCGATGGGGGAGGAGCCGGTCACGATGCCGAGCTGCCGCGAGCTCCAGTGCGCGGGCATCTGGCGCCCGCCCGAGGACGGGTCGTCCCGCTTTCCGAACACGGCCAGGAAAACGTCGAGTGGCGTCATGCCAGCCACCAGACAGATGCCCATGTCCCGGTAGTAGGGAACGAAGACATCCTTGCCCTTCTGGAAGGGCCACGCGGTTCCGATCTGGCAGCCCTCGTGACCGGAAACGGGGACCACGAAAGGCGCCTTTCCCTGCCGGTTCAGGCGAAACTGCGCCTCGTCGCACAGGCGAGCCATGACCATGGTGCGGTACATGTCCAGCAGGTCCTGTTCGGTAAGCCCGAGGTCGCGGGCACGCGTGTCGCTCTGCCGATCGACCTCTGTGGCCAACGCAACCCTCCCTGGTGGGACGCCGGGGGGCCGATTCTAGCAGCGGTGTTTCGGGCATCCCCCGGTCCCGGCGCTGGTGGCGCGCGTCATCCGGCTTCGATAGTCTTGCCGCCGACCGAGCGTGGAGGTCCAACGACAGCCGTCGCCAGGAAGCCGAGGCCGCGCATCCCCTCCGGCATCGGTCGCGGCCAGAGGGTGGGTCGGCTCGCGGTCGGATGGATCCTTCGCTGGTACTGCCGGCTCCAGGTTCGGGGGGTGGAGCACATCCCGCGGTCCGGGCCCGTGATCCTGGCGGCCAACCACCGAAGCATGCTGGACGTTCCCCTCATGGGCATCTCGAGCCCTCGCCGCATGGTCTTCATGGCGAAGAAGGAGCTGTTCGGTGACCCGGTTCGCGCGTGGTTCTGGGATTGGCTCGGCGCGTTCCCGGTGCGCCGCGACATCTCGGACCTCCGCGCCCTCGATATCGGCCTGGCAATTCTGGAGCAGGGAAACTGCCTGGCGCTCTACCCGGAGGGCACGCGGAGCAAGAGTGGCCGGATGCTTCCCTTCCTGAAGGGAGCAGCCTGGCTCGCGCTTCGAACCGGTGCGACGATCGTGCCCTGCGGGATCACGGGGACCGAGCGGAGAACGGGGTTTCGGCGGCTGACCCGGATGCGTGTTCGCATGACCTTCGGTGCGGCGCTCGCGGTCGAGCCCGAGCCCGACCCTCGCGCCCGCCGGGAGCGCTCACGGGCGATCACCGAGAACCTGCTCGAGAGTGTGAACGCCCTGATGGCGTGAGTCTGTTCGCCGAGACTTCGCTACCCTTGCATCAGTGGCCAAGAACGGTTCCCACGTCATCGAAGTCACCGACACGACGTTTGCCTCCGCCGTGGTAGAGGAGTCCTTCCGGCGTCCCGTCGTGGTGGACTTCTGGGCGGGATGGTGTCAACCGTGCCGGATGATCGGCCCGGTGCTGGAACGAATGGCGGAGGAAGCGGCCGGCGCGTTCCTCCTCGCCAAGCTGGACGTGGACGCGAACCGGGAAGCTTCGGCGGCGTTTCGCATCCAGAGCATCCCCGCCGTAAAGGGCTTTCGCGATGGCACCGTCGCCGACGAATTCGTTGGCGTGATTCCGGAGCAGGCCATCCGGCAGTTCCTCGCCACGCTCCTCCCCAGCGAGTCCGACGAGCTGGCCCGGCGCGGACTCGACGCCGAAGCGGCGGGGAGGACCGAAGAGGCCAGGGACCTGTTCGCCGGTGCGCTGAAGCACCAACCCGGTCATCCGGAGGCTTCCCTGGGGCTCGGCCGGCTGGCGGCTCTTCGCGGGGACCTGGAGGAAGCTCGTCGAATCCTAGAGCCGCTGAGGCCGGACCCCGAAGCCGAGCGGATCCTCGCGGCGGTCGAAGTCTCGGGATGGGCCTCGCGAGAGGACGGGAGCGGGCCACTCGCGAATGCGGAACGGGCCGCGGGAGAGGGCCGTTTCGACGAGGCGCTGGACCGGTTCCTCGCCCAGGTCCGAGCGGGTGGAGAAGCGGGCCAGGAGGCCCGCGCCTCCATGCTCAAGCTCTTCGCGGTGCTGGGCGAGCAGGACCCGCTGACGCGCGACTATCGTCGCAAGCTCGCTGCCGCCCTGTTCTGACCGATTATCGCCTCAGCCGAGAGTCGAGCCGGCTCCGCGTCCTACGGTGGATCGAAGGTGACCACGAGGCGCGAGATTCGATCTCCGTTCCTCGTGATCCGCGATCAGGCGACGCTCGGGGTGGTCCGGTCGGGATCGATGCCGTACCCGCGGATCGCGTCCGAGACCGTTTCCGGCTTCACCTCGCCCATCTCGGCGAGCGCCGAGAGCGTGGCCACCACGATGTGCTCGGCGTCCACCTCGAAGTGACGACGAAGCGCCTCGCGAGTGTCCGACCGGCCGAAGCCGTCGGTTCCGAGGGAGACGAACGGCGCCTGGACCCACCTGGCGATCTGGTCGGGAACCGCCTTCATGGAATCCGACACGGATACGACGGGCCCCTCCTGAGGCCCGAGGGCCCGCGCGAGATAGGGCTCTCGCCGCGCCTCCTCCGGATGCAGCCGGTTCCAGCGATCCGTCTCAAGCGCGTCGAGTCGAAGTTGCTGGTAGGACGTGGCACTCCACACGCCGGCCGACACGTCGTGCTCATCCGCGAGTATGTCCCGGGCCCGAAGGGCTTGCTGCAGGAAGGGCCCCGACGCCAGGATCTGGGCCGCGTGCCTCCGATGCTCTGGCCCCTCCCGGAAGCGGTACAGACCGCGAAGGATCCCTTCCTCGACGCCCTCGGGCATTTCCGGCATGGCGTAGTTCTCGTTGTACAGCGTCAGGTAGTAGAAGACGTCTTGGCGCTCCTCGTACATGCGCCGGAGCCCGTCGCGGACGATCGTGGCCACCTCATAGGCGAACGCAGGGTCGTAGGCCAGGCAGGCCGGGTTCGTCGACGCGAGGAGCAGGGAGTGGCCGTCCTGGTGCTGGAGACCCTCGCCGTTGAGCGTGGTGCGCCCGTGGGTCGCGCCGAGAAGGAACCCGCGTCCGCGCTGGTCTGCGAGCGACCAGATGAGGTCGCCGATTCGCTGGAAGCCGAACATCGAGTAGAACGTGAAGAACGGGACCATCGGCTCGCCGTGGGTAGCGTAGGACGTGGCGGCGGCCGTGAAGGCGGCCATCGAGCCTGCCTCCGTGATTCCCTCCTCGAGGATCTGCCCATCCTTCGACTCGACGTAGGCCAGGAGGTGGGCGGCGTCGACCGGCTCGTAGAGCTGGCCTTGGGCGGCGTAGATCTTGAACTGCGGAAAGAGGGATTCCATGCCGAACGTCCGGGCCTCGTCGGGGATGATCGGGACGATCCTGCGTCCGATGTGCTCGTCGCGCAGGAGATCGCGCAGGAGCCGGACGAAGGCCATGGTCGTGGAGACCGGTTGCTTCGAACCGGAATCGAACTGGCTGTAGAGGCCGCGTTCTGGTAGCTCGATCGTCTTGGGGACCACCCGCCGCTCGGGAAGCAGGCCGCCGAGTGCGTGGCGCCGGGCAAGCAGGTACTGGATCTCCTTCGAATCCATCCCGGGATGGTGGTAGGGGGCCACCCCCTCGGAGATGTCCTCGTCCTTGATCGGCAGCTCCAAGCGGTCGCGGAAACGCTTCAGCTCCTCGACCGAGAGCTTCTTCATCTGGTGGGTGACGTTCCGGGCCTCCGAGCCCGGAACCGCCCATCCCTTCACGGTCTTCGCGAGGATCACCACGGGCACGTCCCGGAGCTCCGTGGCCGTGGCATAGGCGGCGTAGAGCTTCCGGTAGTCGTGGCCGCCGCGGCGCAGCTTCTGGAGCTGCTCGTCGGAG
>JACDCJ010000083.1 GCA_013817655.1 Actinosomnolentus pattersoniae (SeqCode) | reverse complement strand
GTCGAAGCGTTCGCGCAAGCTGCTGTTGCACAGGGAGGAGATCCGGCGGCTCGTCGGAAAGACCGCCGAGCGAGGGCTGACGCTCATCCCCCTGAAGATCTACTTCACGAGGGGCCTGGCGAAGATGGAGCTCGGCCTCGGGCGGGGGAAACGCCAGTTCGAGAAGCGGCAGGCGCTCGCAGAGCGCGAGCATCGACGGGAGATGGAACGGTCCTTCGCCGACAGGAGCGCCCATCGCCGGTAGCCGCTTACCGGCGGATGATCCGGTTGACTATCCTCGCGGAGTCCTCCTGGAGGACGTCGCGGACCGGATCAGGGTTACTACCTCGACGCGTTCGACGCGGAGGCGCTCCGCGGGAACCTCCTGGACCCCCTGGGCCCCGGCGGGGGAGGCTTCCGCTCCGCCGTCTTCGACGCCGAGGCCGACAAGCCCGTCGCCTCACCCGAGGGACGCTCGTCCGAGGACGCCGTGCTGCTGTTCGACGGCGTGTTCCTGCTGCGGCCGGAGCTGAACGACTCGTGGGACTTCCGGATCTTCGTCTGGGTCGATGAGGAGGAGATCCTTCGCAGGGCGGCCGAGCGCGACGTGACCCGCTTCGGCTCGAGGGAAGCGGTGCTGACTCGATACCGCAGGCGCTACCTCCCCGCCCAGGGCATCTACGCCGACGCGGTTCGTCCGAGGGAGAAGGCGGACGTCGTCATCGACAACTCGGACCCGGCTCGTCCAACCGTATACTGGAGAGACTGACAACTTCATATGGGGGTGAAATGGCTTCGACCTGGGTGTGGATCATCTGGGGGAAGCGGGCCGAGGTTCCGGATGCCTCGTTAAAAGCCGGATCAGAAACAAGTGCCGACAACATGGCGCTCGCTGCCTAATTAGTTAGGTAGCCGTCCCCCGCGGGGTGTCTGCGCCCGCGGATCGGACGTCGCGAGCAGACTCACGGAGGTGGCTCCGCCCGGGGGCCGCCGCCGGAAACCTTACCCGGGCTGGCCGCGAGGTCCTCCGCCGGTGGGAGCCTCGTGGCGAGACTTCACCACTGGCTACGCCCGTAGAAGACCCAGAGGGTCGCTCAGGGACGCGGGTTCGAGTCCCGCCACCTCCACGAACGCAGAGATGTCGAACCGCCGTCCGGACCATCGAGCTCGGGCGGCGTTTCGATGAGAGCCAGCGTGTCGATCGCAGTGGCGGCGCGGTAGTAGGGGCGTCCGACCTCGACGGGGACGGGCTCCAGCCGGATCGGTCCCAGGAACCTCCTCAAGAGCAGGGCCGACCGTGCAGTCCTCCGCTCCAAGACCTCCTGAAGCCGGCTCATGCAATCGCGGATCCATTCGACCGGCGGCGCCTCGAAGACCTTGTCCCGGCTGCGCCGCAGCCCGTCGAGTTCATCGCGGAGGGAGTCGTTCCTATCATCCCGCCCAAGGCCCGGCCCGTGGGTGCTGGGCCTCGTCCGGGCCGCGAGGGGGCCCGCGGCCTTCTGCCCCTCACCGCCACGCCCGCAACGGTTACCCGCACTCCTTCCCCCCTGGCCGGGCTGGAGACCGGCGACGAGCGGGCCAAGGCCAAGCTCCTCCACGACTTCGAGGATCGCACGGGCGGGTTCGTCGGCGAGGTGCAGCTATTCCTCGTGCCCGCCGCCGACCCAATGACCGAGATCGAGGAGGGCGAGCGTACGCTCCTCCGCGGCGAGCCGCTACTGCCCGACGACCTCGAGCTGGAGCGCCTGCTCGCCGCGGCGCTCGGCCCGACGCCTTTTCGCCGCTTCTTGGCCGCCTAACAGGTTGGTCGCTGACCCGCGGCGAAGCCGGTCGGGTCCAGCGACGAGTTATACCGTGCATCATCGATCTTGAATGGGGGTCGCCTGCCACGCAACGAGTTTCCAGCCCTCCACCGACTTAATCCAGACAGAGGTGAATCGGTTGTCGCCACTGAAGACCTCCCCACCCGGGTTCACGCCTTCCCCGGAGGCACGACCGATCACGACCCCCCATCCATCCTCGACACGAAAGCGCAGATCATCCATCGAGTACGAGGAGAACTTCACCGTACCGCGCCTTAGCCCTTCGAGAATCTCCGCTCGGTCCGACACCAACCCGCCCGGTCCCGTCAGGACGTAGGCCCCGTCTGTATAGCGAGCAAACGTGGTGGCTGTCGCCTCCGGAGTACCGGTCATCGCGCGCTCGAGCTCGCGAAGAATCCCGCGGAGTGCCACCTCGTCACCAGTTCGGGTCGAATCAATCATCGGTATAACGGATTGGCGCGTGAGCCGCCGCCGAAGGCGGTCGGTTCCACGCGCTAGTTACACGGGAACCACAACTATTCCTTGATACCCAGTTCGCCAGCCGAAAGTGGAGTGGAATGCCGACGCCAGACTCGCCAAACTGCATCGCGGCTCCGCCAGATGTCCGAGATGATGAAGACCCCACTCCGATCCTGTCCTTGAACGGTGGCCTTGATGGTGGCGCGATGTAGAGCAGCGGCGCAGTCATTGTCAACGTCAATGATCCGCCCGTGAATCTCGTACGAATGGACAACGTACTCGGGTAGGACTTTCAGCCATTGGTCTCTCGGGACAACCGTGGGTGCTGGCTGAACCAGCACCAGAGCGTATTCCGGATCCAGTAAGTCCTCAGCCAGAGCAGCATCCCTCTCCTCGATGCACCGTTGAAAGGCATTGATGCGGGCTTCTAGGTCATCCACGCGATACCTCCGTATAACTCCTATTTAGGCTGGTCCGTCTAACATCCCTCCCTGGTCGGCCTAACGCGGCAGCGTGAGGAAGATCCGCCTCCGGCATCACCTCCCTAGCTCGAGTCTTCGCCCCCTGGGTGCCCCCAGCGGCAGGCACTACGCTGCGCTGGCGGGCAGCATAGTGCTCCGGCGGGAGCCGGCTCAAGACCCCAGTCCGTCCATGGGGCTCCGGACCCCCTTGCCGCCCTGGTTCAGCACGTGGGTGTAGATCATCGTCGTCTTCACGTCCCTGTGGCCGAGCAGCTCCTGGACCGTGCGGATGTCGTAGCCATCCTCCAGGAGGTGGGTGGCGAACGAATGCCGGAAGGTGTGGCACGAGGCGGGCTTCGTCAGCCCGGCCTGGCGCACGGCCTCTTTCACGGCCCTCTGGACGACCGTCTCGTGCAGATGGTGGCGGTGCCGAAGCCCCGTGTCGCGGTCCACGTAATGCGACGACGCGGGGAAGGCCCACAGCCACGCCCACCGGCGGTCGGCGCCCGGGTACTTGCGGGCGAGGGAGTCGGGCAGCGGGGCACGACCGAGCCCCCGCTCCAGGTCCTTCGCGTGCTGCCGGCGCACTCTTTCCAGGTGCGCCTGCAGCGGCGCCCTCACCGCCGCCGGCAGCATGGTCACCCGATCCTTGCCGCCCTTGCCGTCGCGGACGGTGATCTCGCCCCGGTGCAGGTCGATGTCCTTGACCCGCAGGCGTAGACACTCGAGCAGCCGAAGACCGGAGCCGTAGAGGAGCATGCACACCAGCCGCGGCGTCCCGTCCAGTTCGTTCAGCACCGCCCCGACCTCCTCCCGGGTCAGCACGACCGGAAGCCGTCGGGGCCGGCGGGCCCGCACGACGCCCTCGATCTGGCCCAGCGGGCGATGCAGCACCTTGTCGTAGCAAAACAGCAGGGCGGCCAGGGCCTGGTTCTGCGTCGAGGCGCCGACGCGTTCGCCCGTGGCCAGATGCGTCAGGAACTGGTTCACTTCGCGCTCGCCCATCTGCCGCCGGATGGCGCCCGCCGTGGAAGGAGACGAAGCGCCTGATCCAGGCCACGTAGGCCTGCTCGGTGCTTCGGCTGTAGTGCCGGGCAGCGATGGCCCGACGGAGATCGTCGAGAAGCCCAGGGGCCGGGGCCGCTCCTCGAGGGACCGTCGGTCGATCGTCTGGGACCGCCCCGAGACGAAGCGAGGCATCCACTTCAACCTGCTCCCCGGCAAGGAGAGCCAGCAGGTGGGCCAGGGCTTCATCGGTTTGGGGAACCGTCCAGTACTTCCCGCCGGGATGCCATCGGCGACCGGCCACGGCCCTGATCTTCTCCACGCGCTCGGGGGTGTAGGGCAGGAGCACGATGAGCCGTCCCGCCTCCCCCGGCCTGATCCGGATCGGCTCCGCTGGCGCCGTGGGCACCACCCCCACACTTGCGAGCGACCCCCGCGTTTCTTGCAAGTCCGCCTGGTTCCTCAACGGAGGACTCCTTCTCCCACCTGAGGTCGGCCTGAGAAAGCCCCGGTTGCCGATGGCCGGCCACCAGCCGGACGACCCAACCGTAGCAGCCCCCTGTGACAGCCTGGGGGGCACGGCTGCGCGACCCAGGCACACAGGCCGGACTCCCGCGCGATGAGTCCGGGTCGAGCGAGCATCGCCCGACGCTACGCATACGGCGACCACCACGTACCTGTTCATCTCGTCACGGCTTCCACGGTGGCCGATGCTCTCCAGCTGGCGGAAGGGCACACCGTGGTCGCGATCGGTGCGACGGGTGGGGTGGGGAGCTACTTCGTCCAGCTCGCGGCGCGACGGGGCGCCCGGGTCGTCGCTGTGTGCAGTGGCGAGAACGCCGGCTACGCTCGCCGCCTCGGCGCCGCCGACGTGATCGACTACGCCGCGGACGATGTCGTCGAAGCGGTTCGATCTCGCTACTCGGGCGGCATCGACGCCATCGCCGACATGCACGGCGATCGGGAAACAATCGCCGGGCTCGCCGAGCTGGTTAGGTCCGGAGGACATGTTGCTTCTGCGGTCGGCGCCGCCGATGCCGAAGTTCTCGGTGGCCGCGGGATCGAGGCGACGAACGTCATGGGCAAGGTCCAGTCGGCATTACTCCAAGCCCTCGCGGCGATGTTGGAGCGGGGAGAGATCACCAGCCCCGACATCCGCTCGTTCTCGCTGGCGGACGCCGGGCAGGCGCTCGCCGCCGTGGGGAGTGGCCACGTTCGCGGCAAGTTCATCGTCACCCCGATGTAGCTGCGCACTCGAGGCACCTGGAGTGGAATGATTGGGGAGTGACCCGGATGCGCCTCGAGGCGTTCAGCGACGCCGTCATCGCGATCATCATCACGATCATGGTGCTCGAGCTGAGCATCCCTCACGAGGCGGAGTGGTCGGCGCTCAGGCCACTCGTCCCCAAGTTCCTCACCTATATCCTGAGCTTCGTGTTCCTCGGGATCTACTGGAGCAACCACCACCACCTGATCGCCACGTGCAAGCGGGTGCACGGCGGGGTCCTGTGGGCGAACCTCCACTTGCTGCTCTGGCTGTCGCTCACTCCGTTCGTGACGGGATGGATGGGGGAGAACGACTTCGCCGCCGTCCCGACCGCCGCCTACGGGATCGTCCTGCTCATGTCCGCGATCGCGTACTTCATCCTTCAGTCGGTCATCCTCGCTGCCCACGGCCCCGACTCCCCCCTGCGCGCCGCCCTCGGCCGAGACCTGAAGGGGAAGCTGTCGCCGGTGTGTTACGTGGCCGCGATCCCACTCGCCTTCGTGAATCGCTGGATCGCCGTCGGCCTCTACCTGTTCGTGGCCCTGATGTGGCTCGTCCCCGACCGCCGGATCGAAGTGCTCTTCGTCGCCGAAGCCGGAGCCCCCGACGGCGACGCGTCGTAGCCCCGGATGATGGATCAGGCGGTGCGTCGCAACCATGAACACATCGCGACTGCATCGTGGCCCGGCCGAGCGCCTGACCCACGGATCCCTATCCCCCGCCGGGCGCAGAACTTGGCGATGGCCCGGTCGTCCGGGCCCTCCGCAGCAGCAGGATTCCCATCCCCAGCACCCAGAGTGTGATAACCGTGGGGCCGATTATCGTCAGGATCCTCGTCGTATCGCTCGGCTCGCCCGTGAACGCCTGGACCGAACCTGCTGCGATCGAGCCGATGCCGGCCGCGACGACGATCCATCCGAGCCACCGAGGGTACGCGCCGCTGAATGCCACGGCCAGACCGAAGAGGATGAATGTCACGCCCGCAAAGAGGATGTTGAAGAGGCTGGCGAGGGCGAAGTTGATCGTCTCGTTGGCGGTCACGAGGGACAGTGCTACGGCCCGCTGGTCGGGTGGC
Organism: Actinosomnolentus pattersoniae (SeqCode); assembly: GCA_013817655.1. Taxonomy (GTDB): domain Bacteria; phylum Actinomycetota; class UBA4738; order UBA4738; family UBA4738; genus JACDCJ01. The sequence continues at coordinate 1,901 of JACDCJ010000083.1, read as the reverse complement.
GCTGCGGCCCATTCCTCCGCGAGCTGTGGAGCAGCGACCCCGTCCAGGGTGACCAGTATCAGGCCGACGGTGATACCCGCGACCGCGGCGAACAGCCCGAAGCGAGCCAGCACACCGGCGACTCCCCCCCGGATCGAGTCATGAATGGCGATGAGGCCACCAAGTATGAGCGCGATGCCGATGACGATCGCAAGGTGGATCGGCACCCACGTCCCACTCTCGGCAATGACTCGCGCGACCCCTTCCGGATCATCCATCGGAGTCACGGGGTGGATGAGGTTTCCAACCATCCCGAGGACCGCGCCAACAACCGCTGCGGCACCTCCCATCCTGTACACCCATCGTTCGGTATCAGACATCTCATTCATCTCGTGCCTCCATCCCGGCGCGCCGGTCTGTGAGATCTGGCACCCCCTGACTCACGCGCTGGACGAGCTCGAACAGGTTGCCCTCCACGTCGCGGAAGTAGGCCCAGTACTGACCCTCGGCCGGGCCCTCGACCCCGGTGACCGGTTCCACCCCGCGACGGAGGAGCTCTTCCCGGGCAGCCTGGATGTCCTCGACCACGAACCCGACCGAGACGCACCGCCTTGCGTACTGCGGGGCGTCGGAGCGCGCAAGCAGCTCCAGGATGTTCCCGTCGATTTCGAAGATCGCGAAGCCCTCGCCGGCGTCGCGCTCGTGAAGTCCCAGGACGTCTCGATAGAAGGCCCGCTGGCGATCCAAGTCATCGCTCACCACGCCTATCCATCCCGGCCATCCCAGCATCAGCGCCTCCCGCCTCCCACGGACAGCGGATCATGGCACGCGCCTGCGGCTAGTGTCAGAGGCTCATCGTCGAGAGTCGACTGCACGAAAGGAGAGGTTCATGGATTGGAACCTCGAAGTGGTGGCGGTTCCCGTCAAGGACGTGGACCGGGCGGCGGGCTTCTACACGAAGAAGCTCGGCTTCAATCTCGACCACGACACCCGGATCGGCGAGGAGATGCGTGTCGTGCAGCTAACTCCCCCTGGCTCCGCCTGCTCGATAGTCCTGGGTACCGGTCTCGTCGACTCGCCGCCCGGCTCGGCCCAGGGCATGCAGTTGGTCGTGTCCGACATCGAGGCCGCCCGGGCCGAACTGGTCGGGCGCGGCGTGGAGGTCAGTGAGGTAAAGCACTACGAGGACGGCGTCTGGCTGGATGGGCGAGGCGGGGGCTGGAACTCGTTCGTCTTCTTCAGCGATCCCGACGGCAACGGGTGGACGCTTCAAGAGAGGCCATCCGGCGACTGATCTGGCTCCAGTGGACAGGGCGTCGCGCCCAGCGCGTTCTGCATTTTCGTCGATTTGCGAGGGCTCTCGTTCGACGCACGAGTAGAGCCAGGGTTCAGATCCGGTCGAGACCGTCCGGGGCCCAAGCTCGAAAGGAAAGGGGGGAGGTCATGCGATTCATGCTGATGGTCAAGGGGGATTCGGAGCCGGGCGTCATGCCGAGCGAGGAGCTCCTTGCCGCGATGGGCAAGTACAACGAGGAGCTGATGAAGGCCGGCGTCCTGCTCGATGGCTCCGGACTCCACCCGAGCGCGGAGGGCGCGCGTGTCAGGTTCGCCGGCGGAAAGCGCACCGTGATCGATGGGCCCTTCACCGAGACGAAAGAACTGGTCGCCGGCTACTGGCTCATCCAGGTGAAGTCGAAGGATGAGGCCATCGAATGGGCGAAGCGCGTCCCCTTCGAGGCCGGTGGCGAGTACGGCGAGGAGGCCGAGATCGAGATCCGCCAGCTCTTCGAACTGGAGGACTTCGGCGAGGGCCCGGCGATCGACCGCATGCGCGAGCTCGAGAAGGATCTCGCGAAGAGCAAGGAGTGACGACTGCCGACGCGCGTCGCGCCGTAGAGGCGGTGTGGAGGATCGAGTCGGCC
>JACDCJ010000006.1 GCA_013817655.1 Actinosomnolentus pattersoniae (SeqCode) | reverse complement strand
ACGGGATCGTCCGGCACGAGGACCACGCGGAGGTCGAACCGTGGATCCGGCTCTGGTACCTCTGGACGTCGGCGGGCTTCCTCCGGTCGTACCTCGAGACCGCCTCCGGGGCGACGTTCGTCCCGTCCTCGGAGGTCGAGCTGCGCGTGCTCTCGAACGCGCTGCTGCTGGAGAAGGCCCTCTACGAGCTGCAGTACGAGGCGAACAACCGACCCGAGTGGCTCAAGATACCCATTCAGGGCATCGTCCAGTTCCTCGAGGCGGCAGACTGAGCCCGTCCGCCCCGGCGAGGTCCGATCGCCCGAGGCTCCTTCGTGCCCTCGCGGGGGCATACGGGATCCAGTCGAGCTATACGGACGTGACCGGCCGTCGCCGAGAGGCTTCCCCGCCGACGCTCGTGGCGCTGCTGCGGGCGTTGGGCGCGCCTCTGGATGGACCGGGCGACATCGTCGCGGCGCTGCGGATGCGCCGCCTCGAACAGTGGCGCCGGCCGCTGGAGCCCGTTGCGGTCGCCTGGGAGGGCCGGATGCCGGCGCTCGGGCTCCGACTGCCCGCGAGGTTCGCGGCCCGCCGCCTGCGCTGCCGGATCGAGCTCGAGGATGGCGGCGAAACGGTGTCGTGGACGCTCGAACGGGATCGCGCGCAGGCCGGGCGCACCGACGTCGAGGGCATCGCCTTCGTGGAGCGGCAGGTCGCGTGCGCAGTCCGGCTCCCCCCTGGCTACCACCGCCTGGTGGTGGAGGGAGCCGCCGAGGCCGAGGCGCTCTTGATCTCCGCGCCGATGCGCGTGCGCAGCCCGGGCCGGGAGCGGAGCTGGGGCGTGTTCCTCCCCCTGTACGCCCTTCGGTCGGAGCGAAGCTGGGGCATCGGGGACTTCACCGATCTGGAGGCCCTGCTCGGGTGGGTGACGGGGCTCGGTGGCGACGTCGTGGCCACGCTTCCGCTGTTCGCCGCGTTCTCGGACGGGCGCTCGCAGCCGAGCCCGTATTCACCGGCGAGCCGCTTGTTCTGGGACGAGGCCTACGTCGACGTCGAGCGAGCTCCGGAGCTGGATCGCTGTGTGGAGGCCAGGGCCCTCCTGGGATCCGCCGCGTTCCGCCGACGGCTGGACGTGCTGCGGTCCAGGCCGCTGACGGACACCGGCGGGGTGGCCGCGGCGAAGCGAGAGGTCCTCGAGATGCTGGCCAGACACTTCTTCTCCGAGCGGCCCGGGCGCGCGGCCGATCTGCGGGCGTTCGTGCGGGGGCACCCCGCCGTGGAGGACTACGCGAGGTTCAGAGCCGCCGGTGAGCGGCACGGCCGCCCGTGGGCGGCGTGGCCGGCATCCGAGCGGGACGGCTCTCTTCCACGCCGGCGGGCCGACGAGGACGCTCGCCGCTACCACCTCTACGTCCAGTGGCTCGCGGCCAGCCAGCTCGCCGAGGTGGACCGGAACGCCCGGGCCTCGGGAGCCGGCCTGTACCTCGACCTGCCGCTCGGCGTGAACCCGGACGGCTACGACGTCTGGCGAGAGCGTTCGTCGTTCCTGTTCGGCGCCTCGGCTGGAGCCCCACCCGACAGCTTCTTTCGAGAGGGGCAGGACTGGGGGTTCCCTCCCCTGCATCCCGAGGCGGTCCGGCTGCAGCACTACCGCTATCCGATCGCCTGCCTGCGGCACCTGCTCGCCAAGGCGAGCGTCCTGCGCATCGACCACGTCATGGGCCTTCACCGGCTCTTCTGCGTCCCGGCGGGCTTCGACCCCCGGCAGGGGGCCTATGTCCGCTACCGGCCCGACGAGTTCTACGCCATCCTTTCCCTGGAGTCCCGGCGGGGCGACGCCCTGATCGTGGGGGAGGATCTCGGGACGGTCCCTCGCTTCGTTCGCCAGGCGCTCTCCCGGCACGGCGTTCACCGCAGCTACGTTCTCCAGGAGGAGCTGCGGGACGTCCCTGGTGACAGGAGTCAGCTGCCGCCGGTGCCCGTCTCTTCCGTGGCCTCCCTCAACACCCACGATATGGCCCCCTTCGCCTCCTTCCTGCTGGAGAAGGACATCGAGCGGCGCGTTGCCCTGGGGTGGATCGACGGCCCCGAGCTCCGGAGGGAACGAGCGAGGCGCCGGCGCCTCCGGCGCGCGCTGGTGCGCTTCCTGCGCTCCTCCGGCAAACTGGGCGGGACCGGGGGATCGGGCGAGCGCGACGGCATCGCGCTGCACAGACGGATCCTCCGCGGGTCCCTGTTCCATCTGGCCGAGAGCCCCGCCAGGATGGTCGTGGTTAATCTGGAGGACCTGCTGATGGAGACGCGCGCCCAGAACCTGCCGGGCACGACGAGTGAGTACCCGAACTGGCGCCGGCCCGCTCGTCGCCGGCTCGAACAGGTGCAGGTCATGCCGGACGTGGTCGACACCCTGCGGACCCTCGACCGGCTCCGAAGGAGATCGTCGCCGTGACGCGCGAGCCGACCCCAGTAAGGGAAGAGATCGCGAGCTTCTCCCTCCTGTCCGCGGACGACCTGCATCTCTTCAACGAGGGGAGCCATTCGCGTCTGTCCGAGAAGCTGGGCGCTCATCCCGTCTCGATCGAGGGCGGTCGAGGTGTCGTGTTCTCGGTCTGGGCGCCCGCTGCCTCGCGCGTCTCCGTGATCGGCGACTTCAACGAGTGGGATGTGGAGGCGAATGCGCTTCGCCCGCTGGAGAGTTCCGGCGTCTGGGAGGCCTTCGTCGCCGGCGTGGAACGGGGGGCACGGTACCGGTTCCACGTGGTCTCGGGCGACGGGACCGAGCGCGTAGACAAGGCCGACCCGTTGGCGCTTCGAACCGAGATCTCCCCCGCCACTGCGTCGGTGGTGTGGACGCTCGACTACGACTGGGGCGACGCGGAGTGGATGCGGGAGCGGGGCGCCCGCCAGACGCTCGACCGTCCGATCTCCATCTACGAGGTGCACCTGGGCTCGTGGGCCCGCGGGGCCGAAGGGCAGACGAGCCTCCCGAGCTACGCCGATCTCGCTCCTCGACTCGCGGACCACGCGATCGAGATGGGGTTCACCCACGTCGAGCTGCTCCCCATCATGGAACATCCCTTCTACGGCTCGTGGGGCTACCAGACGACCGGGTACTTCGCGCCGACGAGCAGATACGGCACGCCGCAGGAGTTCATGGGGCTCATCGACCACCTCCACCGCAGGGGCGTCGGCGTGATCCTCGACTGGGTCCCTTCCCACTTTCCGGCAGACGAGCATGCACTGGCGCGCTTCGACGGCACCCACCTCTACGAGCACGCCGACCCGCGCAAGGGCTACCACCCCGACTGGAACAGCCTTATCTTCAACTACGGGCGGAACGAGGTCCGAAGCTTCCTGCTGTCGAGCGCGATGCACTGGCTCTCCGCCTATCACGCCGACGGCATTCGGGTCGACGCCGTGGCCTCGATGCTGTACCTGGACTATTCGCGCGCCGACGGCGAGTGGGTGCCGAACGATTTCGGGGGGCGCGAGAACCTGGAAGCCATCGTCCTCCTGCGCCGCATGAACGAGGAGGTTTCCCGGACGCATCCGGACGCGTTGATGATCGCCGAGGAGTCCACGTCGTGGCCCATGGTCTCCCGCCCTGTCCACCTGGGGGGGCTCGGGTTCGGGCTGAAGTGGGACATGGGATGGATGCACGACATACTGCAGTACCTGTCCCTCGATCCGATCCACCGCAGGTTCCACCACACGAACCTCACCTTTCGCCAGCTCTACGCGGGAACCGAGAACTTCCTGCTGCCCCTTTCTCACGACGAGGTCGTGCACGGGAAGCGCTCGTTGCTGGGAAAGATGCCGGGCGACGACTGGCAGCGGTTCGCGAACCTCAGGCTCCTCCTCGCCTCGCAGACGGCGCAGCCGGGGAAGAAGCTCCTGTTCATGGGCGGCGAGTTCGGGCAGGAGGGCGAGTGGAACCACGACGCGGGGCTCGACTGGCACCTCCTCCGGGGCCCTCGCCATGAGGGTGTCCGCCGGTTCGTCCGCGACCTCAACGCCAGGTACCGGGACGAGCCGGCCCTGCACGAGCTCGACTGTGACCCCGGGGGCTACGAGTGGGTCGATGCCAACGACTCCGAAGCGAGCGTCATCAGCTTCCTTCGCCGCGGCGCCTCCACCGACGACCTCGTCCTCGTGGTCTGCAACTACACGCCCATACCCCGCCCGAACTATCTGGTCGGCGTCCCACGGGGCGGCTTCTGGGCCGAGCTTCTGAACAGCGACGCGGAGGTCTACGGGGGCACCGGGCAGGGCAACCTGGGCGGCGTGGAGGCGCTTCCGCTCTCGGTCCACAGCCGGCCCCGCGCCGTGAACCTTCACCTTCCCCCGCTGTCATGCCTGTTCCTCGTGAGCCGCGGAACCCCTCTCTAGGATGCGCGTGTGGCCGGGACGCCCGTTCCCTCTCGGCGCCATCTGGGACGGGGAAGGCGTCAACTTCGCGATCTTCTCCGAGCACGCGACGGGCGTGACGCTCTGCCTGTTCGATCGGCCCGAGGAAGCTACGGAGCGGCACCGTATCACCTTGCGCGAGCGCACGGACCTCGTCTGGCACGCGTATCTGCCGGACGTCCGGCCCGGGCAGCTCTACGGGTACCGGGTGTCCGGGCCATACTCGCCCCAGGAGGGTCACCGGTTCAACCCGGCGAAGCTGCTGGTGGACCCCTATGCAAGGGCGCTCAGCGGGGACATCCGGTGGGACGACTCGCTCTACGGCTACTCGATCGGCCATCCCGACGGAGACCTCTCGATCGACGGCCGGGACAGCGCCGGAAGCATGCCGAAATGCGTGGTCACCGATCCGGCCTTCAGCTGGGGGGAGGATCGCCCTCCTCGGACGCCGTGGAGCCGGACGGTCATCTACGAGTCCCACGTGAGGGGCATGACCCGGCGTCATCCGGGGGTCCCGGAGGAGATCCGTGGCACGTACCTCGGCATGGCGTACGACCCCGTCATCGACCACCTGACGTCACTGGGGATCACCGCCGTGGAGCTTCTCCCCGTTCATCACTACGTCGACGACCGGGAGCTCGTCGCTCGAGGCCTGCGCAACTACTGGGGATACAACTCCCTCGGCTTCCTCGCCCCCGAGGTCCGGTACGCCTCCGGGGGCCTGGGCCAGCAGGTCGACGAGTTCAAGTCGATGGTGAAGGCGCTCCACCGGGCCGGCATCGAGGTGATCCTGGACGTCGTCTACAACCACACGGCGGAGGGGAGCCATCTCGGTCCCACGCTCTCCCTGCGCGGGATCGACAACGCCTGCTACTACCGGCTGGCCCCGGGGAACCGCCGCTACTACATGGACTTCACCGGCACGGGCAACACGATCGACGTTCCGCATCCCCGGGCCACCCAGCTCATCATGGACAGCCTGCGCTACTGGGTGCTGGACATGCACGTCGACGGCTTCCGGTTCGACCTCGCGACGGTTCTCATGCGCGACCCGTTCGACGTGAACCCACACGCGAGGTTCTTCGACGTCATCCGGCAGGACCCGGTCCTCGGGCAGACGAAGCTGATCGCGGAGCCTTGGGACGCCGGACCGGAGGGGTATCAGGTCGGGCAGTTCCCGGCGGGCTGGGCTGAGTGGAACGGCCGCTATCGGGACTGCGTGCGGCGCTTCTGGCGGGGAGACCCCGGTCAGGTCCCCGAGCTCGCCTCCCGCCTCGCGGGCTCGAGCGACCTGTACGCCCCCGGTGGCCGGCGAACCAACGCGAGCGTCAACTTCGTGACGTGCCACGATGGCTTCACGCTCACCGACCTCGTGAGCTACGAACACAAGCACAACGAGGCGAACGGCGAGGGCAACCGGGACGGAACCGACGACAACGCCAGCCGGAACTGGGGGACGGAGGGACCGACCGAGTCCCCACGCATCCAGCGCTCTCGCGAGCGCATGAAGCGCAACCTCCTGGCGACGCTTCTGTTCTCTCAGGGCGTCCCGATGCTCCTCGCCGGGGACGAGCTGGGAAGGACCCAGGGCGGCAACAACAACGCTTACTGCCAGGACAACGAGACGAGCTGGATCGACTGGAGCCTCTCCCCGCGGGACCGGGATCTGCTCACCTTCACGCGGCAGGCCCTGCGGATCTTCCGCGCGAACCCCATCCTTCGCCGGCGGAGCTTCTTCACCGGCGCCCCCCTATCCCCGGGCGGCCCGAAGGACCTCACCTGGATCCGCCCGGACGGCAACGAGATGACCCCGGAGGATTGGTCCGCGGCCCACAACCACGTGCTCGGGATGCTCATCGACGGGCGGGCCACGGACGAGGTCAACGAGCGAGGGCGCCCCATCTACGGCGACACGATGCTGCTACTGCTGAACGGCGGCGCGCAGTCCAGGTACTTCGTCCTGCCGGCAGTCGGGGGTCCGGGGATGTGGAAGGAGATGCTGAACACCGCCCGGCCGGGGCCGCCGCGGCTGGTGCGGGGCCCGGCCCTGAACCTGGTCGCCCAGTCCCTGATCCTCCTGCGGTTCGGCGAGGAAGCGTTGAGGAGTGTCCGGGGCTGACCACTACGACCTGAGGTAAGGACGATTGGTAGGATCGCGGCACGCGAAATCGGGGACGGATGGCCAAGACCGACTTCAAGTCCGTGGACGAGTACATCGCGACGCACCCCGAAGACGTGCAGGCGATCCTGCAGCGCGTCCGCAGCACCATCCGAAAGGCCGTGCCCGGCGCCGAGGAAGCCATCAGCTATCAGATCCCCACGTACAAACTGCACGGTCGCTACGTGGTCTATTTCGCCGGGTGGAAGCGGCACTACTCGCTATATCCCGCCACCGACCGTCTCGTCGAGGCGTTCAAGGACGACCTCGCGCCATACGAGGTCAGCAAGGGCACGATCCGCTTTCCACTCTCCCGGCCCGTTCCCGTGAGGTTGATCGCTCGCATCGCGAAGTTCCGCGCGAGGGAAGCTGCCGAAGCCAGGTCGTAGGGGCTAGCGCTCCGGGCCGGCGACCGGCAGAAGCTCCTCGTTCAGGCTGCCCGGTCGGTACCCTCGGGGATCGATCTCCACCCGTGACCATCCGAGACCCCGAACGTCTTCGAGCAACCCTCTCAGCCCGGGATGGGCCCGCAGTCGGGGAAGGTCCGCCGCCGGCACCTCGATGGACGCCCGCTCGCCCCGGTGCCGTATCCGGACCGTGCCGAAGCCGAGCGCTCGAAGCGCTCGCTCCGCGCTGTCGATCCGCTCGAGGAGCTCCGGCGTGATGCGAACCCCGTAGGCGACGCGGGAGGAAAGGCAGGCGAGTGCGGGCTTGTCGGCGACCGGCAAGCCGATGGAGCGAGCCAGCGAACGAAGGACGTCCTTTCCCATCCCCTCCTCGAGCAGCGGATTGCGCACCCCGTGCCGTTCCGCGGCTCGCAGGCCCGGCCGCATGTCGGCGGGGTCGTCGGCGTTCGCTCCCGCGAGCACGACAGCCGCGTGGCTGGATCCGGCCGCGCGCTCCTCGGCGATACGTCTCAGGGTCGAATACAGCTCCACCTTGCAGTGGAAGCAGCGCAGCGCGTCGTTGCGCGCGTAGGCCTCCTTCCCCACCTCTGCCGTTTCGACGGTTCGGTGGGTGGTGCCGGCCCAGGCGCTCACTTCGCGAGCAACCTCCAGCTCTCCCCGGGGGTAGCTGGGCGACACGGCGGTGATCGCGGTGACGGCCTCCTTCCCAAGGGCCCGCGCGGACACGGCGAGGACCAGCGATGAATCGACGCCCCCCGAGAGCGCCACCACTGCGCGGCGAGCCCCGTAGCCGCGGATCCGCCGGTGAAGACGCCCGAGGAGCACGCCCGGCCGCGGGTCGGTCACGGCGTCGCCCCGGCCAGGATCAGCGCCCGGACAGCGGCCGTGGCCTCCTCGTAGACGGCGCGGACGGGCCGCCCCGTGTTCGCAGCCACCGCGGCCACATCGTCGTGCTCGGGCGTGGCGCTCACCACACGGTCGCCGAGGGTGCCGATCTTCACGCGGACGGCCCCACCCTCGAGGCGCACGGTCGCGATGCGCCGAGAGAGCTCGCTGCGGGTCACGTGATGGCTTCGAACCCCGAAGGTGGACGTCGTCAGGAACAGCTCCCTGCTTATCCGCGACTCCGCTCCGGGCTCGCAGATGACGGAGATCGTCCACCCGGGGCGCCCCTTCTTCATCTGGATCGGCGTCGTCCATGCGTCGAGGGCGCCGGCTGCGAGGAGCGCCGAGACCGAATCGGCCACGAGCTCGGGCGACAGGTCGTCCAGGTTCGCCTCCAGGACGCAAAGCAGTCGCGACGGGCCGCCTTCCGGATCCTCGGGGCCTCGTTCTTCCACCGCGTCTCCCAGAACCACGCGAACGACGTTGGGCCGCTCCGCGGGGGCGCGAGCTCCGGCCCCGTAGCCGACCGAGCGGATCGTCATGGCCGGGAAGCCTTCGATCGGCTCCCCGATGGTGGCGATGATCGCGGCCGCCGTCGGCGTGACCGTCTCGTCCGTGCCGCCTGGACGGACCGCGAAACCGAGGAGGAGCTCCAAGGTCGCCGGGGCCGGCAGCGGGACCGCGTGGCCGCCATGTCCCTCGCCCACGCTTCCGCCGGCGCCTATCGGAAGACTCGAGACGAGCATCCGTTCGACGCCCAGCGAATGGAGTGCGGCGGCCACGCCCACGACGTCCACCAGCGTGTCGGGATCACCGATCGCGTGCAGCGACGATCCCGGGCCTCCGCCGTGAACGCGCGACTCCGCCTCGCCGATCCGATGCAGGATTGAACGAGCCATCACCGCGACGGGCGTGGGAAGACCGGTTCCGGCCTCGAGCGCCTCGAGCAGTTCGTCGATCCCCCGCATCCGTCCGCCGCCACTCCCGGGCGCCTCGAGCCCCGCGACGCGAAGGAAGCTGGCACGCAGGCCGCCCCGGCCCACAGTCTCGGTCGAGATCCTGGCGGCCGGGACGACGGATCCGATCGCCTCGGAGACGGCGGCCTCCGCGGCACCCGCATCGAGCAGCGCGGCGAGCAGCATGTCGCCCGCCGCCCCGCCGATCGCGTCGACGTACAGGACGACGGTCATCCGGCCAATCCGGCCGAGGCCCGCGCGACGAGTGCGGCCGCGTAGCCCGCACCGACGCCGTCGTCGATGTCCACGCACACCACTCCGGGGACGCACGAGCTCATCATCGACAGGAGCGCCGCGAGCCCGCCGAAGCTGGCCCCATACCCCACGCTCGTGGGACACGCGATCACCAGACCCCTCGCGAGCCCTCCGACGACGCTCGCCAGGGCGCCCTCCATGCCGGCGATCGCCACGACGACGTCGGCCGACTGGATGCGATCCCTGATGGCCGCAACCCGGTGCAAGCCGGCAACGCCCACATCCGCGATGAGATCGGCTCCCGAGCCAAGGAGGGTCGCGGTCAGCACCGCCTCCTCGGCGACGGCGAGGTCCGCAGTCCCGCCCGTCACGACAAGCACTTCCCCGGCTGGCGCGGGCAAGTTCCGCGCGACGGCGATCGCGCCAGAGCGCTCCCTCCGGAGAACCGGGAGCCCCCTCTCGGTGGCCACCGCCTCGACCGCGTCCATCTGCTCACCGTCCGCGCGCGAGACGAGGACCGGGCCCTCGTTCCCCAACAGGATCTGCCGCACGATCGCCGCAACCTCTTCGACGGTCTTACCCCTGGCGAAGACGATCTCGCAGCTTCCCTGACGGAGCTCGCGGTGATGGTCGACCTTCGCGAAGCCCAGGTCCGCGAACGGCAGGTCGCGCAGCTCCTTCGTGGCATCGGACGGGGAAACGGCCCCTTCGGCGACGGAGCCGAGGAGCCGCTCGAGACGCTTCTCGAAGGCGCCGACCGTCATGAAACGTACGGCTTTAGCGAGACCACCTCGTAGGTGAACTCCCCCGCAGGAGCGTCGTACGTGACCCGCTCGCCGACCCGCCGGCCGAGGAGAGCCGAGCCGAGCGGAGAGCTGGAGGTGACCGTGCGGCAGCCGGGGGCGCGCTCCTCGGCGGAATGGGCCAGCAGGTACTCCTCGACCTCGGGGTCATCTTCGTCCACGGGCCGCAGGCTCACGACGGTGCCCGCCTGGACGAAGTCGCCGGCGGGAGCCTCCATGATCTCCGGGTCGCGGAGCTGGTGCTCCAGAACGCGGATCCGTGCCTCCATGAGGCCCTGTTCGTTCTTCGCCGCGTCGTACTCCGCGTTCTCGCGGATGTCCCCGAACTCCCGAGCGTGCAGGAGCCGCTCGCCCATTCGCTCCCTGCCGGTGGTGCGAAGCCCTTCCAGCTCGTCCCGCATCCGCCCGTAGGCCTCACGCGTGAGGCGGGACGTCGGCTCCTGTCCGGGCCGCCGGGGAGGTCGCGTCAGAAGGAACTCGTCGTTCTCTTCCATCGCTCCCGAATCTACCAGTGGAGCCGGCCCCGGCCGGCTGGGGCCCGGGTACGGCGGCTCCTCCCCCGATCCTGGATCCGGCACCTGACCGCCCGGACGCCCTTCGTCCTCTCGGCGATCCTGTAGGCGGCCACGTGCGCATCCGGTGGCACCGCGCCCTCCAGGACGGCTTCGCCGTCAACCACTCGCACTCCCAGGTGCCCGATGCCGCGGGTGCGGGGGTCTCGCGACAGGCTCCCTCGAAGTCGAGCTTCGGCTATCAGATCGGGCCGCGAGGCACCCGCGATACGGGGAACGGCCCGCTTCGCGAAGCCGAGCCAGTTCCCCACCTCACGTCGGTTGCGCCAAGCCCACAGCGCCATGCCGGCGCGGCTGATAGGGAAGATCCTGCGGAGCCAGGCCATCCTCGCTCCAGAGCTCCCGAGCTCAGATCGAGCGTCGGGAGGTTCCCCGAGAGCCCATCACCAAGCGAAGGAGCAGCACACCGAGGACCGCGACGACGATCGAGGCGATCCAGTCGACGCCCTCGGTCTCCTCGAACACCGTTCCGGCGAGGTAGCCTCCGACGACGGCGCCAATGACGCCGACGACGATGGTCCCGATGATGCCGATGGGGTCGGGGCCCGGCACCAGGAACCTGGCCAGCACGCCAACGACGATGCCGACGAGGAGGTAGATGACGATGTCTCCCACGCCGATCCCGTTGTCCCCGTTCTGCGCGAGCAACGGGGCCGCCAACATCAAGCTGAACATCCGTTCCTGTCTCATTCGGCCCTCCTTGGCCTGAGGTGTCCGCTTACTCGATTTCTATACCCTGCGGCTCACCGAGTCACGCACCGTGTCGCGTTACCTTATGGGCCTCACCTCATCCTCCGAAGGCGATGTCGCCGATGTCTCCGATGTCGCCGGTACTGTCCTGCTTGAGCGCGACGTCGATGCCCGCGGCCGAGGCCAGCATGAGCAGCCTCAGGTCTGGCGGAACGGCGACACTCACCTGGAGGACGTAGACATGGGAGACCCCCGATCGAAAGGCGGCCTGACCCGGCAAGCCTATCCGCCGGTCGGCGCGCCCCGCAACGGTCGGGTTGACCATCGCGGGCCGGGGGCCGTAGCGTCTGCACCCATGGGCCACGACGGGCGACTCGCAACCCGCATCTCCCGGATGGGGACCGAGTCGGCGTTCGAGGTGCTGGCTCGGGCTCGCAAGCTCGAGTCCGAGGGCCGGAGGATAATCCACCTCGAGATCGGGGAGCCCGACTTCGACACGCCGCGCCACATCGTCGAAGCGGCGGCGGAGGCCCTCCGCGAAGGATTCACCCACTACGTGGCCGCTCCTGGGCTGCCGGAGGTCCGCGAGGCCGTCGGGGGCTTCTTCGAGCGGACCGGCCGGGGCCTCTTTCCCGCCGAGCGAGTCGTCATCACTCCCGGGGCCAAGCCGATCATGTTCTACGCCATCATGGCCCTCTGCGAGGAGGGCGACGAGGTCCTCTACCCCGACCCCGGCTTTCCGATGTACGAGTCCATCACTTCCTTCGCCGGGGCGACGCCCGTCCCGGTCCCGCTGCGGGAGGAGAACCAGTTCCGGATGGACCCCGGCGAGGTCGAGTCGCTCGTCACCGAGCGCACGCGGCTGCTGGTCCTCAACAGCCCCCACAATCCATGCGGCAGCGCGCTCACACACGAGGACGTCGAGGCCCTCGCCGCCCTCGCGATCGAGCACGACCTCTACGTCCTTTCCGACGAGGTCTACTTCGCGATCCGCTACGGCGGGGAGCACGCGAGCATCGCGAGCATCGACGGCATGCACGACCGGACCGTCCTGCTCGACGGGTGCTCGAAGACGTTCGCCATGACCGGCTGGCGCCTGGGGTTCGCAGCGCTGCCCCCCGACCTGGTCGAGCCCTTCACCCGGCTCATCATCAACTCGGTGTCCTGCACGGCCGCGTTCTCCCAGCGTGCGGTCCTGGCCGCCGTAACCGGACCGTGGGAGCCGATCGAGGCCATGATCGAGGAGTTCTCGAAGCGCCGCGACGTCATCGTCGAGGGGTTGAACCGCATCGAGGGCTTCTCCTGCCAGGAGCCGGCCGGGGCGTTCTATGTGTTCCCGAGCGTCAAGACGCTCGGCGTCCCGAGCCAGCGCGTCGCCGACTTCCTGCTGAACGAGGCGGGCGTGGCGTGCCTGTCCGGCACCGCCTTCGGGCCGAAGGGCGAGGGATACCTCCGCTTCTCCTACGCGAACTCGATCGAGGCCATCCGGGAGGCGCTCGACGCCATCGAGACCTCCCTCCCCGACCTTCCACGGTAGCCCGAAGGGAGCGCCGGGGATGACGGATCGCTGGCCCGTCCTGGTCACTCGGCGGCTGCCGCAGCCGGCGATGGACCGCATCGCGGAACGGTGCGACGTGACCCTCCACGAGGGAGAGGACGCCATGCCGCGGGTGGACCTCCTGCGCGATATCGCGGGAAAGGCCGGAGCGGTCACGCTCCTCACCGACCGGGTGGACGACGAGCTCCTCGACGCTGCCGGCGATCAGCTCGTCATCGTGGCGAACTACGCGGTGGGATTCGACAACATCGACGTTCCCGCGCTCACCGCCCGCGGGGTCCTGGCCTCGAACACGCCGGAGGTCCTGAGCGAGACCACCGCCGACACGGCGTGGGCGCTCCTGATGGCCGCCGCCCGGCGGATCCCCGAGGGCGATCGGTTCCTGCGGAGCCGGACTCCCTGGATCTGGGGCCCGATGATGATGCTGGGGCAGAACGTGAACGGAAAGGTGCTGGGCGTCGTCGGGTTCGGCCGGATCGGCCAGGCGATGGCCCGCCGGGCGGTGGGGTTCGGCATGCGGGTGATCTACTTCGACGTCTACCGGCCGTCCGAGGAGGTCGAACGCCGATACTCGGCCGAGTACCGCGATCTGGAAGACCTCCTGGCCGAGGCGGACTTCGTCACGCTGCACACGAACCTCTCCCCCGAGACCCACCACCTCATGAACGCGGAGCGCCTCTCGAAGATGAAACCGACCGCGGTGCTCGTGAACACCTCCAGGGGTCCGGTGATCGACGAGGCGGCGCTCGCTGATGCCCTTCGTGACGGCGTGATCTTCGGCGCCGGCCTGGACGTGTTCGAGAAGGAGCCCGAGGTTCACCCGGGTCTGCTCGAGCTGGACAACGCGGTGATCATCCCCCACCTGGGCAGTGCGACCGTCGAGACCCGGAACGCCATGGGCATGCTCGCCGCCGCCAACCTCATCGCGGCGCTCGAGGGCCGGCGGCCGCCGACGTTGCTGAACCCGGAGGTCTGGGAGTCGCGTGCCCAGGCTTGAGGGAAAGGTCGCCCTGATCACCGGGGGCGCGAGCGGGATGGGCAGGGTGGCCGCCGGCCTGTTCGCCGGCGAGGGCGCGAGGGTGGTCCTGGCCGATGTCCTCGACGAGTCGGGCCTGGCGACCGTCGCGGAGGCGGCCGACTCGGGCGGCGAGGCGGACTACGTCCACGCGGACGTCTCGATCGCTTCGGACGTCGAGGCGATGGTCGCCTTCGCGATGGAGCGCTTCGGGGCCCTCGACGTGCTCTACAACAACGCGGGCATCCTTCCCGGCGACGACGGCTCGGTCACCGAGACGACCGAGGAGGTCTGGGACCGCGTGATCGACATCAACCTCAAGGGCGTGTTCCTCGGGTGCAAGTACGGGATCCCCGCGATGCTCCGCAGCGGCGGCGGTTCGATCATCAACGTCGCGTCCTTCGTCGCCCTGATGGGCGCGGCGACCCCACAGATCGCCTACACAGCCAGCAAGGGTGGCGTTCTCGCCCTCACCCGAGAGGTCGCTGTGGACTTCGCGCGAAAGGACATCCGGGCGAACGCGCTCTGTCCCGGGCCCATCGAGACGCCGCTCCTCGCGGAGCTCATGTCCGACCCGGCGCGACGGCAGCGACGGCTGGTCCACATCCCCGTGGGAAGGCTGGGCCGGGCGGAGGAGATCGCGAACGCCGCGCTGTTCCTCGCCTCGGACGAGTCGTCGTTCATCACGGGGGCGACGTTCGTGGTGGACGGCGGGATCACCGCCGCGTACGTCACACCGGAATAGCCCCTTCCGTCTGGGACACGGCCGTCTCGTTGTGATCCTTCGGACATTCCGCTCCTTTGGTGTTTGACAGCGGCCACCGCCGGGCGCTAAATCCCCCGAGGAGAGCCTGGTTCGGTTCGGGAGGAGGATGCCATGGCCGAGCGACGCCAGCGGGGCTTCGTCACCTATCGGGAGGCGAGCGAGGGCTACTTCGACAAGCGAGGGCTGCGAAGGCACGCGGGAGCGTGGTCCCTTTGGGCGCTGGGAGTGGCCGCGGTCATCTCGGGCGACTTCTCCGGCTGGAACTTCGGTCTCGGCGCCGGCGGTTTCGGCGGCCTTCTGATCGCCACTCTGTTCATCACCGTGATGTACGTCGGGCTGTGCTACAGCATCGCCGAGATGTCGCCGGCGATGCCTCACACCGGCGGCGCCTATTCGTTCGGCCGATCGGCCATGGGCCCATGGGGCGGCTTCATCACCGGGCTCGCGGAGAACATCGAGTACGTCGTCACCCCCGCTGTCGTGGTCTTCTTCGCCGGCGCGTACGCGCAGTCGGTCGTGGAGAGTCTGCTCGGTTGGACGATCCCCCAGCCCTGGTACTGGCTCTTCTTCTACATCGTGTTCGTGGGGCTGAACATCGTCGGCATCGAAGCCACGCTTCGCTTCTCGGTGGTCATCTGCTTCCTCTCTCTCGGCGTCCTCGCCATCTTCTTCATCGCCGCCATACCGCACTTCGACTCGGGCCTTCTAACGAACATCCCGCCGGAGGAGGGGAACTCGAGCTTCCTGCCCTTTGGCATACCGGGAATCTTCAAGGCGCTGCCGTTCGCCATCTGGTTCTACCTGGCGATCGAGGAGCTGCCCCTCGCGGCCGAGGAGTCCCACGACCCGAAACGGGACATCCCGAGAGGCACGCTTCTCGGCCTCTTCACGCTTGTGGTCGCGGCGTTCCTGGTCCTGTTCCTGAACACCGGCGTGGAGCCGGGAGCGAACGGGCTCGCCGCGTCGGGAGAGCCCCTACTGGACGGGTTCCGAACGATCCTGGGGAGCGACACGGCTGCCGCGTTGCTGGGCCTGTTCGCCCTGACCGGCCTCATCGCCAGCTTCCACACGATCATCTTCGCCTACGGCCGGAACATCTTCTCCCTGTCGCGAGCGGGCTACTTCCCCCACTGGATGTCAGTGACGCACGGGACCCGAAAGACCCCGCACGTGGCGCTGCTGCTCGGCGCCGTCGTGGGTTATGCGCTGTGCTGGATCCTGTACAAGAACGCCGCGGGAACCGGCGTGGGCGACGCCCTGCTGACGATGGCCGTGTTCGGCGCGGTGATCTCCTACTTCATGCAGATGCTCTCGTTCGTCCTGCTGCGCAGGAACCTCCCCGGCATCGAGCGACCGTACCGGAGCCCCATCGGAAACGTGGGCGCGCTCGTGGCGGGTGCGATCGCCCTCGTGTCCCTGGTTTCTCTCTACTTGGACAAGGCCTACCGGCCCGGCGTCATCGGGGTCGGCATCTGGTTCGTCCTCGGCATCCTGTACTTCGCGATCGCCGGCCGGCACCGCCTCGTGCTCTCGCCCGAGGAGGAGTTCGCGGTGACCCGAGGTGAGCACGGCCACCCCGAACGCGAGGGGTACGGGAAGACCGAGGTCGAGGGAACCGTCGGCTAGCCGGCGCAAGGCGAGCATGGACCGGGGGAGGCTGGACGCCAAGACCGTCACGGACCTCGTCGGCAAGGGCGACCTGGACACCGTCCTGATGGTCTTCCCCGACCTGCAGGGCCGCTTCATGGGCAAGCGGGTGACGGGCGACTTCTTCCTGAACGACGTCCTGGACGGCGAGGGGGCCATCCACGCCTGCAACTACCTGCTGGCGGTGGACATGGAGATGGAACCCGTCCCCGGCTACGCCTACGCGAACTGGGACACGGGATACGGCGACCTCAAGGCGGTGCCGGACCTGTCCACGCTTCGACTCGTGCCCTGGCTCGAGAAGACGGCGCTCGTGATCTGCGACGTGTTGGACGAGGAGACGGGGGAGCCGATCCCCGTGTCCCCCCGGCAGATCCTGAAGGACCAGATCCGGCGGGCGGGGGAGGCCGGCCTCACCGTCAAGACGGGATCCGAGCTGGAGTTCTATCTGTTCAAAGATGCGTTCGACGAGGCGGCGGCGAAGCGGTACCAGGACCTCGTCCCGCACTCGAACTACATCATGGACTACCACATCCTTCAGACCACGAAGGACGAGTACATGATCCGCCGGATCCGCAACGCCATGGACGCAGCCGGGGTGCCGGTGGAGTTCTCCAAGGGCGAGTTCGGCAGGGGCCAGCAGGAGATCAACCTGCGCTACGCCAACGCCCTGGAGATGGCGGACCGCCACTCCATCTACAAGAACGGCGTCAAGGAGATCGCCGCCCTGGCCGGCCGCGCCGTCACCTTCATGGCGAAGTGGTCCATGGCGGAGGCGGGATCCTCGTTCCACCTCCACTCGAGCCTCTGGGGCGAGGACGGGTCGCGGTCGCTGATGTGGGACGACGCCGCGCCCCACCATCTGTCCGACACGTTCCGGTTCTATCTCGGCGGCCTCATGGCTACCGCGCGCGAGATGGCCTGGATGTTCGCGCCGTCCGTGAACTCCTACAAGCGTTACCAGTTGGGGTCCTGGGCCCCGACCGCAATCGTGTGGGGCCACGACAACCGCACGTGCGGCTTCCGGCTGGTCGGAGAGCACGACTCCTACCGCGTGGAGTGCCGGATTCCGGGCGCGGACGCGAACCCCTACCTGGCCTTCGCGGCGACGATCGCCGGCGGCCTGCACGGCATCGAGCGGAAGATCGAACCTCCGGAGATGTTCGAGGGCAACGCGTACGAGGCGAAGGACGTCCCGCGGGTCCCGACCTCCCTGCACGAGGCGATCGACGCCTTCGAGAAGAGCGAGGTCGCCCGGGCGGCCTTCGGCGACTTCGTCTTCGAACACCTCCTGAACACGGCGCGCCAGGAGCAGGTCATCTTCGACAACAACGCCGTCACCGATTGGGAGCTCGCTCGGTACTTCGAGCGCATCTGACGCCCGTGAAGTGCTGGCCGGCGGCCAGCCGGGCACCGGACCGAGGCCCAGGCCTTCTGGTGGGCGAGCGAGCCTAAGGCGAGCGGTTCCACCGTGACGTGGGCGGCCGAGTCACTAGCAGACTCACTCCCGGGAACAGGAGGACCGGCAGCGGGCAAGAGCCTGACGATGAAGGCTATGCCAAGCGACGGTGAGGCCATCGCGGCATCGCGGTCGGATCCTCAACGTTTCGCTCTAGTGTTCGACCGTCATTTCGCCACGCTTCATCGGTTCCTCCACAGGCGGGTGGGCAAGGATCTCGCGGATGACCTCACTGCGGAGACGTTTGCTCGTGCCTTCGGCGCTCGGGATCGTTACGACCTGTCCCACGACGACGCCCGGCCGTGGCTTTTAGGGATCGCCGCCAATCTCATCCGCCGCCACCGCCGGACCGAACGGCGGCGGCTACTCGCGCATGCGCGGATGGGAGTCCATCTCTTCTCCGATTCCGAGTTCGAGGTCGCGGAGGGACGGCTCGACGCGGAGGCCGCTGGCCCCCGGCTCGCCGAAGCACTGGCGACGCTCCATCCGGGCCAGCGGGAGGTTCTGCTCCTGTTCGCATGGGCGGACCTTACCTATGAGGAGATCGCCCGCGCCCTCGGCCTTCCGATCGGGACGGTCCAGTCCCGGCTCTCGAGAGCCCGAAGCCGGCTCAGGGAACAGTTGCCCGGCTTCGGGCAAGAACCGGATGAGAGCGGCACGAGGCAAGGGACTCGCAGCGGAAAGTGAGGGATCGTGGACGAACTTGAGTTCCTCCGTGGTTTCCAGGGGGACGTCTCGGAGCCCGATGAGGCCACCATCGGGCGGGCTCGCACTGCGCTGATGGAGCGAATGGACATCGAGAAGTCTCGCTTCCTCCGCCCAGGTGCTCGCCCCCTGGCGCAGATGACGCTCCCGCGGCGCTGGGCCGCTCCTCTGACCGTCGCCGCTGTCCTCACGGTGGCGGTCGCTCTCGTCGTCACGATCCTCCTGCCACGTGGAGGGCGCCAGGCCGCCGCGGCCGAGCTCCGGCGGTTCGCTGCCGTGGCCGTGGAGCGACCGGCCGCAGCTCGGCTGGGGCCGGGACAGTACTACTACCTGAGGAACGAGGGCTGGATTCAGATCACGCATGCCACCACGAGTGACGAAGCCTATTCCGTCCGGATTCCGATCGTTCGGGAGTACTGGATCGGCGACGACGGGTCGGGACGGCTCGTGGACACCCAGGCGGGCGAGCTGCTTTGGCCGGGCCCGCTGGACAAGTCGCGGTGGGAGGCTCAAGGTTCCCCCCAACTCTACGGCCCCAGCGACCAGCAATATGGACCGGGCGAACTGGTCGGACCGGGGCTCGACGGCGGGGCATTGGGGACGCTTCCGGTGGGCTACGACTTCGCGAGCCTTCCCCGCGACCCGGAGGCGCTCTACGAGGCGATCAGCTCCGCTGCGGCCGAGCGTGAGCCCAGGGCACCCGAAGAGGCGCCGCAACCCTCTTCGCTTGGCACGTTCGGACTGTTCATCGAACTGCTGTACACCCCGCTCACCCCCCCGGACATCCGTTCGGCCCTGTTCGAGGCCATGGCGTACATCCCGGGCGTCACCGTGGTACTCGATAAGACGATCCCGGGCATGGGAACCGGAACCGCCGTTTTCGTCGAGACAGTGATGGGCGGGGCTCGGATCCGCCTGGAGTTCCTCGTCGACCCGACAACGTCACAACCCCTCGGGCAGCAGGAGACCCTGCTCGACCGGGCATGGTGGGTCGATGCTGATCCGCCGACCGTCAGCCACTCGATCGTGTACGCAAGCCCCGATGTCGTGGAGTCGACGGCACGGCGTCCGTAGGGATGGTTCATTTCCCGCCGTCGGAGCCAGTTTCAGGTAGCCGATTCAGGAACCCCAAGAAGGCGGGGTCCAACTCTCAGCGCGACGACTCCCAAGATCAGACCTGGTGTACCGATGGCGACTCGAAGTGGGACTCGATCAGCGGGGCATCCGTCAGGTGGATCTGAGGGGAACGGGGCATCCGGCGGGACCTCAAACGTGCAAGCATGTGGGGCCGGGAGCGCGAACCCGCCGATGATCCCAGCCAGGACGAAGGTCACAGCCACACGCGAAGGACCATCCCTTTCCGCTTCATGTTCCGATCACCCTATGCCTGACCGCCATATCCTGCCGGCTAACTTCTGCCACTCGTGGCAGCAGCCGGCTCTGGAACAGATGGAGGACCGGTGTGAGGCCGATCCCGGCGATACCGTCGTGAACTGCGAAGGATAGGCCGAGTACCATCTCCTGACTTGACAGCTCTCCCCTCGCGTCCGTTGATCGCCGCCGTCGGCTACCGCCTCCCCGCGGGGCGGGTCACCCGCTGGGACACCGGCGCCTTCGCCGTGCCGGAGTCCTACGTGAAGGCGCTGCGGCGTGCCGGGGCCCGCGCCGCCATCCTGTGTGCGGCCGACGACTGGTCCGGGGCCGGAGAGCTCGAGCGGTTCGACGGTCTGCTCCTGGTCGGGGGCGGGGACGTGGAGCCCGGCCGGTACGGCGCCGCGGCGCACCCGGCGGACTACGGCCTCGACCCCGAACGGGACGCGGAGGAGATCGGCACGCTCCAGGCCGCGGACCGCGCCGGCCTTCCCACGCTCGCCATCTGCCGGGGAGCACAGGTCCTCAACGTGGCCTTTGGAGGAACGCTCCTCCAGCACCTGCCGGATGTCCCCAACCTCCTCCCGCACCGGCCGACCGAAGGCGGACCCGCTGCGATGCACGCCGTCAAGCTGCTTCAAGGAAGCCGCCTCGCGGCGGCCTGTGACGCCTCCGAGGCGACCGGACTCTCGCACCACCACCAGGGCTTCGACCGCCTGGGCGAAGGCCTCTCGGCCGTCGCGTGGAGCGACGACGGGCTCGTGGAGGCGATCGAACGCCAGGACGGTTGGATGCTGGGTGTTCAGTGGCATCCGGAGGAGACGGCCGCCCACGACCCCGCCCAGCAGGGGGTTTTCGACGCGTTCGTAGCCGAGGCAGGTCGCCGCACGCTCGCGTAGTAGCCTCTGCCGGATGCCCCCGCGCCGCGCCAGCCTGTTCGTTACGTGCCTCGTCGACCTCCTGTACCCCGAGGTCGGGGAGGCGTCCGTCGCACTGCTGGAGGACCTCGGCGTGGAGGTCGACTTCCCCGAGGCGCAGACCTGCTGCGGCCAGCCGGCGTTCAACTCGGGGTTCGAGGAGGACGCGCGCCGCGTGGCTTCCGGCCTCCTCGATGCCATGGAGTCCGCCGAGGCCGTCGTCTCCCCGTCCGGGTCTTGCACGGCAATGGTGCGGTCGCATTATGTGCACCTGTTCCACGGAACGAAGGACGAGCGGCGCGCGGAAGCCCTGGCCGCCAAGACCTTCGAGCTCACCGAGTTCGTGGTGGACGTGCTGGGCGTCGACCACCTCCCGGGTCGATGGGAGGGCCGGGTGACCTACCACGACTCCTGCCACGGGCTCCGCGAGCTGGGCCTCACCGGACAGGGCCGGGGCCTGCTCGCCGGGATCGAGGGTCTCGAGCTCGTGGAGATGGCCCGGCCGGAGATGTGCTGCGGCTTCGGGGGCACCTTCTCGGTGCGTCTGCCGGAGGTTGCGACCGCGATGGCCGACGACAAGATCGCACAGTCGGAGGAGACCGGGGCCGACGTGATCGTCTCAGGAGACTCGGGATGCCTGATGCACCTCGCGGGGCGCCTGTCGCGGACGCGGTCCCGGCTGCGGCCGATGCACGTGGCGACCCTGCTGGCGAGGGCCCGGGGGCTCGCGCCCGCGTCGCGATGAGCCGACTCTCAGCCGGTTTCTCCGCCCGACGAGCCACGGCGGGAGCCTCGCCATGGCGATGACGCCGGACGCCGCCGTGCGGAAGCGGTTCGAGGATCGCGCCGACGTCCAGCTTCGAAAGAGGCATCTGCCGCTCATCATCGGGCGGGCCACCGACACGCGGGAGGCGCGTCGGCGCGACATCTTCGCGGAGCTCGACCTTCCGGGGCTGCGAAACGCGGCCGAGGCGGTCCGAGCCCATACGGTGGCGAACCTTCACACGTACCTCGATCGCTTCGCCGAGCGGGCCGAGGCCCGCGGGACGAAGGTGTTCTTCGCGGCGACCGCCGAGGAGGCTGTGAGCTACGTCCGAACGCTGGCGGCGAAGCGCGGCGCGCGGCTGATCGCCAAGGCCAAGTCGATGGCCTCCGAGGAGATCCACCTCAGCCCGGCCCTCGAGGCCGACGGGATCGAGGTGGTCGAGACCGACCTCGGCGAGTACATCGTGCAGCTCGCGAAGGAGCCCCCCTCGCACATCATCGCCCCGGCCGTGCACAAGTCCCGAACAGAGATCGCGCGGCTCCTCGCCGCCCATCACGGACGCTCGCTTCCCGACGACCCGGAGGTACTCACCGCCTTCGCCCGCGAGGTCCTGCGCAGGACCTTCCTGGAGGCGGACATCGGCATCTCGGGTGTGAACTTCGGGGTCGCCGAGACCGGCTCGCTCGCCCTCGTGACGAACGAGGGCAACGGGCGGATGGTCACCTCCCTGCCGCCGGTCCACGTGGCGATCATGGGGATGGAGCGGATCGTCCCGTCGTTCGAGGAGCTGTCCCTACTACTGCCGATGCTGGTGGCGAGCGCGACCGGGCGCCCCGTCTCGACATACTTCTCGTTCATCAACGGGCCCCGGCTGCCCGATGAGGTGGATGGGCCGGAGGAGGTCCACGTCGTGGTCCTCGACAACGGTCGCTCGAAGATCCTCGGGACCGAGTACCAGTCGATCCTCCACTGCATCCGGTGCGGGGCCTGCCAGAACGTCTGCCCGGTGTACCGGCAGGTGGGCGGGCACGGCTACGGCGCCGTGTACGGCGGGCCGATCGGGGCGGTGCTGACCCCGTTGCTCGTGGGGTTCGAGAAGGCCGGCGACCTGCCCCACGCCTCCTCCCTCTGCGGCGCATGCACCGAGGTGTGTCCGGTCAAGATTCCCCTGCACGAGCAGCTCCTGGCTCTGCGGCGCGACGTGGCCAGGGAGCAGAAGCCGGTCGTCGAGGGCCTCGCCTTCCGCGCGTGGTCGACCGCGTGGCGCCGGCCGTGGGGGTACCGGCTCCTGGCCCGGCTGGCTCGCGCCGGGCAGGGCATGTTCGTGCGAGGCGGCCGCATACGGAAGGCCCCACCTCCGCTCTCCCGGTGGACGAACCGCCGTGACCTCCCTCCCGTCGCCCGCCGGACCTTCCGCGAGCGCTGGAAGGACCGCTGATGGAGCGCGCCGCATTCCTCGAGCGGGTCCGCGAGCGCCTGAGCGGCGTTGGTGGCTTCGATCTTCCCTCCGTCGTCCCGCTCACGCCGGCATCGGGGAACGGCCTGCCCCCGGTCGAGCGGTTCCCGATCGAGCTCGCGAAGTCGGGAGGACTCGCCCGGGTCGTGCCCAGGGCCCGGCTGGCAGAGGCGGTGGCGGAGGTCCTCGGAGAGCTGCCGTCTGGCAGGCGGGTGGTCGTCGCGGCGGACGTGGAGCCGTACCGCGCGGAGGTCGACGCCGGACTTGAGGCGGCCGCGGCAGAGGTCGTTCGCCCCCCGCGGGAGGAGTGGCGGGCGGAGGCGGCGACCGCCGACTGGGGATTGACGTCCGCGCGGCTCGGTGTGGCCTCCACCGGCTCGCTCCTCATCGTTCCGGGGCCCGAAACCCCCCGGGTGGCGAGCCTCCTTCCTCCAGCGCACCTCGTGATCCTGCCCGTCGAGCATCTCGTTCCGGGCCTGGAGCAGGTGATGCCCGTCCTGACGTCGCTCGCGGACGCGTCCTCGGCTCCGGTGCTGATAACCGGCGCCTCGCGCACGTCGGACATCGAGATGACTACGGTGATGGGCGTCCACGGCCCGAAGGTGCTCAGGGTCCTCCTGGTCGAATAGGCGGGCTAGGCGTCCGCCGGAGGAGGCTCGTCCTGGGCTGGCTGCGGCGCCTGCTGGGGCTCGACCGGCACCACCCAGAAGGGCACCTGCGCGAGACGGTCCTCGCCGGCGCGAACCTCGAACAGGTAAGTCCCGAAGTCGGGCACCGGGAAGCCGTAGAAGCGGAAGGTCACCACGTTGGCCGTCGCCCGCGTCGAGTCGATCGGATGGGCCTCGAACCGGGCCTCCACCTGCTGTTGGAAGTTCACCGTCCGCCCGTCGGCGTCGACGATGGTGTAGGTGAGCGAGAAGGACCGGCCGACCTCCTGCGGCTCGCCGACCACGCGGACGACGAACGAGATCGCCCCGATCCGAAGCGGCCGGGGGAAGTTCCGCGGAAAGAAGTGCAGGTCCGCCCCTCCCCGGGTGACGTAGAACAGCCCGCCCTGCGAGTCCGCCGCCTCGGCGACGAACGCGTAGTCGACCTTCATCCGCCGATCATCGACATCGACCGGTCCGGCCGTTGGAAGTCGGGGTGGTTGATCTTGT
>JACDCJ010000082.1 GCA_013817655.1 Actinosomnolentus pattersoniae (SeqCode) | reverse complement strand
ACCCTGGCGTGCAGGTCGCGCTCCCATCCGTCGGCGACCTGTGCCCGGACGCCGACGGCCCGGTCACCGTCGAACAGCACCCTCTGCACCTTGACCCCCTGCAGCACCTTCGCGCCCATCTCGTGCGCGTGACGAAGGAGGAGCGTGTCGAACTCGTCCCTCTCCACGTTGTAGGTGTAGAGCTGGGGGGCGTTCGGGGGCGGGAACTCGCCCAGGCGAAGAGAGACGAACTTGCCTGCCGGCGACCGGGGGGCCGTCCAGCACGCGCCGGGCTTGTGGACGAACCCGGCGGACTCCATCTTCTCCAGGAAGCCGATCTGCTTGAAGATGGGGTTGGTCGAGGGGGTGATCGACTCGCCCACGTGGTCCCGAGGGTGGATGTCCTTCTCGACGACGAGCGGTCGATAGCCGTTCATTCCGAGGAGGGCGCCGAGCGTGGCGCCCGCGGGCCCTCCTCCGATGATGATGACGTCGAACCGCCCGTCCTCGACAGACGCCACGTGTCGATCCCCCTCCATCACGCTGGTGTCGCTGATGGGACCCTCGCCGCTCCTCGGTTCGGAGTCAAGGGAGACGTCCCGGAGCCCATGATCAGTCGACGTACCCGAGGCCTCTGAGCCGTTCGAGGACCTCCGCCTCTTCCTGCTCGCTGAAGTCCGTCGGCCGGTCCTGGACGGTGGCGGGCTCGGCATCGGTGGGCCGCCACTCGGCGGAGACGAATCCGAAGGGTGGCCCGTCCAGCGCCGGGGCGGGCACGCCGAGCACCGCCAGCACGGACGCGGCGACCTGGTGGATGTCCGTCTCGCCGACGAGTCCCCGAGGCTCGACCCCGGTCCCGGCCGCCGCCACCATCCCCACGGGGGTGTGGACGCCGGAGGGAAGGTACATGCCCGTGTCGGCAAGGCGGTGCAGGAAGCCCCGTCGCGAGGTCGTGTTCCGCGATCGTATGTGCAGGCCCGCCGTGAGTTCGAGGATGAGGTCCCACCCCCCCGGGGCGTCGCCGACGTAGACGTCCTCCGACCGCCGCACCGCCTCGAAGGCGGGTTCCCCCTCCTGAAGCCGGAGTCGCTGTGCGCGGGCACGCAACTCCTCCAGAACGGCGTCGGCATCGCCCGGAGGGACCGCGCCCGACGGCTCGCGGCCCACAAGGTTCAGCCGGACTCCGGCCTGCATCTGCGCGTATGCACGAGATCGGGACCAGTCGACGTCCCCGTACAGGGCGCTCTGCCGTGCACGGTCGACCGCGCGGCCCAGGAGCGGGCGCAGGCTCCGGCGTACGGACACGGGGAGGCGCCCGCGAAGCTCACCGTACAGCCGTCTGGTCACCGAAGGTGTTCCGCTTTGAGCGAGCGACAGGAACCCCTCGGCGGCCAGCCAGTCGTTCAGAAAGAGCAGCCAGTCGTTCGTAGGACCCCCTCCGTGGTCCGACACGACGAACACGGTGTCCGGCGAGAACGCGTCGATGATCCGGGCGAGCTCGCGGTCGGTCGCCTCGTAGACCCGGGCGATGGTGTCCCCGAAGCGGCGCGCCAGCACGGGGTCGTGGCGCGGGTGGGTGGGATCGTGGTGCTGCCAGAAGAAGTGATGAGCGCCGTCGGTCGCCTCGAGATTCACCATGAGGAGGTCGAGGTCCCGGGGGCGGGCCAGATCGGCGACGAGGGAGCTTCGGGCGACCAGAGTGTCGATGAGCTCTCGCTCCGCAGCGTCCCAGGCCCCCCGCGAGGCCTCCTTGGCGGCGTTCGAGATGATGCGGTACCCGGGGGCCGACCTGCGGAGCGTCTCGAGGTACGTCACGGGGTGGACGGCGCGTTCGTCGAGTCCGGGCGCGTCCATCCCCGAGACCATGATGCCGTTGACGTGCTCGGCGGGAAACGTCATGGGTATGTTGATAACCCCCACCCGTGCCCCGGCCTCGCTCGCCCGGTTCCAGAGCGCCGGAGCCCTCCTGTCCTCTCGCGTGGCGACGCGAAGCTGATAGTCCCCCTCGCGTGGGAGCAGGAAATCGAAGATCCCGTGGCGCCCGGGGTTCACGCCGGTGCTCAGCGAGGCCCAGGCGACCGCGCTGTTGTAAGGGAACACGGAGCGCATGGGACCGAACGCGCCGTCCCGGCACAGCGCGCCGAGAGCCGGCATGCGTCCTTCCTCCATCCAACGGCGGGCGAGCTCGAGTGGGGCGCCGTCAAAGCCGACGACGAGGGTCCTGGACACGGCAGGAGGATAGGGACGCCGCCGAGCCACCGTCAAAGATCGCGTGGCGTGACGCGGGAGCCCTCAGCGCCTTCCGGTCGCGGCCGCCTCCTCCAGGACCGACAGGACTTGCCGGGCGCACGCCTCCCACGTGTAGCGGGCCGCCCGCGCCCGCCCCGCCTCGGTCAGCCGTGCCCTGAGGGCGGCATCGGAGGAGACGCGATCGAGGGCGCCGGCCCAAGCCTCGGGATCCGAGGGGGGGAGGCGGAGGGCGGAGTCGCCGAGCACCTCGCGCATCACCGGGATGTCGCTCACGAGGGTGGGGGCGCCGGCGGCCATCGCCTCGATCGGCGGCAGCCCGAACCCCTCGTACACCGAGGGGTAGGCGAACGCGGTCGCCCACTGCAGAAGCCCGACGAGGTCCTCGTCCGTTGCGTAACCTGTGAACACCAGTCGACCCGACGTCCGGAGATCGACGGTCTCACGTTGAAGCGCCTCGGCTTCGAACCACGGCTGACCCACCACCACCAACCGCTCCTGAGTCTCCGGGCGGCGCTCGAGGAACAGCCGATAGCCGCGGACCAACGTGGCCAGGTTCTTCCTAGGCTGCAGATTCCCCACGGACAGGAAGAAGGGAGGTTCGATCGAGGGGGCGCGCCGGCGCCCGTCCGCGAAGGCCGGCGCGACGCCGTTGGGTGCCACCGTGACCCGTGTGCGAGGAATGGCGTAGAGGCCGACGATCTCTTCCTTCGAGAACTCCGAGACGGTGATCACCCCCGCCGCCCTGCGCATGGTGAGCGGGATCGTGCGCTTCATCCAGATCCGTTCGGCCCGCGTGTAGAACTGTGGGAGGCGCGCGAACCCCACGTCGTGGACGACTGTGACCACGGGACAGCGGATCACCGGTGGCCCGGTGTACTGCACCAGGAGGACGTCGATGCGGTCCCTCGCGGCCCGATAGGGCAACGTCAAGGGGATGCGAACGAGTCGGTGCCCCGGCCGCAGGACCCGAGCCTCGGTTCGGTCTGCCGGCGGCCATGCCGCCGCGGCCCCGGGCTCGGTGAAGTACAGGACCATCTCGTGGTCGCACAGCCGTCGGAGGGCGGGAATGAGGTTGGCGATGAACCGCTCGTTGCCGGTCTTGCGCTCGCCGATGGCATGGGCATCGATGCCGATGCGCAGGGGGCGGCCGGTCACGTTGCTAGTATGTCGGCTCTTTCGCCCACGCTGTCCCTGCCAGGAGGAGTCGCCCCATGCCGGAGTTGATCGACGTCGGAATCGATGGAGTTCATCTCGTCCCGCTGACGACGCATCCGGACAACCGGGGTTCCTTCACCGAGGACTACCGGCGCTCGTGGGTTCCGGGTTCGCGCGAGATGGTCCAGGGCAACATCTCCGTGTCGAAGGCCAACGTCCTTCGCGGGCTTCACTTCCATCGCGCTCAGGCCGACTGGTGGAACTTCTACACAGGGGTCGCCCTGGTCGGGCTCTACGACCTGCGGACGGGCTCGCCCACCGAGGGCAAGGGGCTCACCGTGAGGATCGATGTCGACGAGGGTTTCAAGGGACTGTACATACCGCGGGGAGTGGCCCATGGCTTCTACGCGGAGACCGATCTCATGCTCCATTACATGGTCGACAACTACTACACGGGTGAGGACGAGTTCGGGATCACGTGGGACGATCCGGGAATGGGGATCGAGTGGCCGTCACGAGATCCCATCCTGTCCGATCGGGACAGGTCCAACCCCGCCCTGGCCGAGGTGCTGAAAGATGCGCCGGAGCACGACCCCTACGAGAAGGAGTCTCGATGAAGAAGGTACTGGTAGTCGGCGGAGCCGGGTACGTCGGCTGCGTCCTCGTCGAAGAGCTGCTCGCGAAGGGGTATTCGGTCCGGGTCTTCGACCGTCTGTTCTTCGGGCGCGACCACGCCGGGGAGTTCCTTGACCGGGTCGAGCTCGTCGTCGAGGACATGCGGGACTTCAACGAGAGCCACGTGGAGGACTGCGGGGCCGTCATCAACATCGGTGGGCTCTCGAACGACCCGACCGCCGAGTTCAACCCGAAGGCGAACGAGGAGCTCAACACCCACGCGTCCATCAAGGTGGCGGAGGTGGCGAAGAAGGCGGGCGTGCCCCGCCTGATCTTCGCCAGCACCTGCTCGATCTACGACCGCGGGGTTGGCGAGGAGGTCCGCGACCTGCTGCTGGACGAGGACTCGGAGGTCGATCCGAAGGCCGCCTACGCCACCTCGAAGCTCGCCGCGGAGCAGGCCATCCTGGCCATGGCCGACGACGACTTCGTCCCCGTGTCCTTCAGGAAGGGAACCATCTTCGGGTTCTCCGCCCGGATGCGTTACGACCTCGTCGTGAACGCGTTCGTCAAGGACGCCCTGATGCGCGGGAAGCTCTCGGTCCACTACGGCGGGGCGATGTGGCGGCCGCTGATCGACGTCAAGGACGTGGCCCGCGCCTATGTCATGGCGCTCGACTCCGATGCCGATCTCATCCGGGGGCAGATCTTCAACCTCTCGGCCGGGAACTTCCGCATCTCCGAGCTCGCCCTGCGTGTGCAGCGGGCGCTCCAGGACCTCGGAGTCCAGGCCGAGCTCGACGTCGATTTTTCCTACCGGCTCGTCCGGAGCTACCGCGTCTCCGGGGACAAGATCCTCAAGACGCTCGGCTTCCAGCCGCGTGTGACCGTCGAGGAGTCCGTGGCGCACATGGTGGAGCAGATAGAGCGTCATGGGTTCACGGACTTCTCGCATCCCCGGTACTACAACATCGAGTGGATGAAGCTCCTCGAGTCGGCGGTCGAAACCGTGTCGACCCACGGCTACGTGCTCTCGAAGCCAGAATGGGGAGATCGCGGGCTGGAGGGCGAGCGGGCGCGGCTGCTCGCGGAGCGGGCCCGGCAGGGCAGCTAGCGCACCGATGCGCCTCCTCGTCTTCGGGGGCTGGGGACAGCTCGGCACCGACCTCGCCGCCGCCGCCGACGGCCGGCACGAGCTGGTTCGGCCTCCGCACGCGTCAGTGGACGTGATGGACGAGGCAGGGGTCCGGGCCTCGGTTCTCGAGGCGCGACCGGATGTGGTGATCGATGCGGCCGCCTTCCACAAGGTCGAGCTCTGCGAGGAGGATCCCTCTCGCTCGTTCGGCGTCAACGCGGGAGGGGCGCTGAACGCCGCCCGCGCCGCGCGTGAGGCCGGGGCGCGGTGCGTCTACGTGAGCACGGACTACGTCTTCGACGGCGAGCGCCCGGCCGGCTACGCCGAACACGACGCCGTCGGGCCGCTGTCGGTGTACGGCGTCTCGAAGGTCGCGGGGGAACAGGTCACCAGGAACGCGTGCCCCGACTCTCTGGTGATCCGCGGGTCCGGACTCTTCGGCCACGCGGGAAGCTCCGGAAAGGGCGGGAACTTCGTCGAGACGATGCTGGCGAAGGCGGCCGCGGGCGATTCCATCTCCGTCGTCGACGACCAGATCTTCGCCCCCTCCTCCACGCACGACATGGCCGAGCGCGTTCTCTTGCTCCTGGAACGGCGCGTCCCTCCCGGGACGTACCACGTCGCCAATGCGGGCTCGTGCTCCTGGTATCAGTTCGCGCGACGCACGTTCGAGCTGGCCGGGATCCCGGCGGACCTCTCCCCCCGCCCCGCTGGCGAGCAGGCGGTGCGGCGCCCCCGCTCGTCGATCCTCCTCGACACGAGGAGCGCCGTGCTGGGGCTTCCTCCGAACCGTCCGTGGGAGGAGGCGCTCGCCTGGTACCTCGGGGAGCGTGGTCGCCGGCGCCCTCGCGCCGACGCGGCCGTCGGAGGTCCCGGATGACCGGGCTGCGCATCGCGGTGATCGGTAGCCGCGGCATCCCGGCGGGCTACGGCGGGTTCGAGACATTCGCGCAGGAGCTCTGCCCGCGCCTCGTCGAGCTCGGAAACGACGTGACCGTGTACTGCCGCAAGGGTTACACGGGCGAGGACCTCCTGGACGAGTACAAGGGGGTGAAGCTCGTCTACACGCCCTACCTCAAGCGGCGCGAGCTCGAGCAGCTCTCGCACGAGTTCACCTGCATCGTGGACTCCCTTCGACGGCCCTTCGACCTCTACTACTTCCTCGGCACCCGGAGCGCCCCAATGTACGTGCCCCTCCGTGCCTCGCGCCGGGTCGTCGTTGTGAACACAGACGGCCTCGAATGGAAGCGGCGCAAGTGGAACGCGCTCGGCCGGGCCTACCTGCGTTTCGCCGAGTGGGTGGCGGTCCGGCTGGCCGCGGACCACCTCGTCTCGGACGCGAAGGCCATCCGGGCCTACTTCCAGCGGACGTACCGCCGCGACTCCAGGTACCTGACCAACGGTGCGTACGTACTTTCCGATCTGCCCGACGGGATGCTGGACCGCTGGAACCTTGCGCCGGGCGGCTACTACCTTGTGGCGTGCCGCATCGAGCCGGAGAACAACATCGATCGCATCGTGGAGGAGTTCATCGCGTCCGGGAGCGAGCGCGAGCTCGTCATCGCCGGGGGCATGAACTACGAGACCCCCTACTGGGTCCACCTCCAGGACCTCGGGAAACATGGGCGCGTGCGCTTCCTCGGTCCCGTGTACGGGCCGATGCTCGTGGAGTCGCTCCACCTAGGCTGCTACGGATACCTGCACGGGCACGAGGTCGGCGGGACGAACCCCGCCCTCCTCAAGGCAATGGGATGCGCCAACTTCACGCTCGCGCTGGCGACGGAGTTCAACAGGGAGAACCTCGCGGACACCGGCCGGTACTGGACGAAGGCGTCCGGCAGCCTCGCCGAGGGCATCCGCTGGGCGGAGGGGCATCCCGATGACGTCCGGGAGCTGGGAAGGACCGCTCAGCAGCGGATCCGCGATCACTACACCTGGGACCAGGTGGCGCGGGACCATGACTCCTTCTTCCGCGAGGTGGCCTCCCGGCGGTGACCCCCGGTCCGGACCCGATCTCGCGGATCCGCGAGGACCAGGACCTCCCCGAGCGCATGAAACTCCTCGAGGATGCTCCGCTGTTCTCCGTCCTGCATCCAGAGGACCTTCGGACCCTCGCCACGCGCCTCCACTCGGTCCGGTACCGGCGCGGAGAGGTTGTGTTCCGGGAGGGAGAGCCGGCCGAGCGCCTGTTCGTCATCGGGGAGGGCAAGGTCAAGCTGACCATCTCCTCGGCCGGAGGCGGGGAGCTGCTCATCGCCGTCCTCGGGCGGGGGCAGATCTTCGGCGAGCTCGCCGTTATCGACAGGGGCCCGCGCGCGATGAACGCCCGGGCGATGGAGGAGACCCTCGTCCACGCGCTGAACGCCGACCTGTTCTGGACGATCCTCGAGAACCGCCCCGCCCTGGCCCGTCGCCTGCTTGAGCTGATGGCCCGAAGGCTCCGCCGAGCCGACCAGACCAGCCAGGATCTCGTTTTCTTCGACGCCCCCACCCGGCTCGCGCGCTGCATCCTGCAGCTCGCGGAGGAGCACGGGGAGCCGGTGGGGGAGGGGGCCGTCCGGCTGACGGTCAGGGTGACCCAGGAGGAGATGGCGCAGATGATCGGTGTGACTCGGGGAAGCGTCAACCGGCTCATCGCGAGCTTCGCCGGGCGGGGATGGATCGACTGGAACGACGGCCACCCGATCGTTCTGAGTCCAGAATCACTCATGCTCCGCGCTCGCTGAGCGCCAGCGGCAGGTCCTCTGAGGCCTCACCGCCATTCCCATCGCAGGAAGCGCAATACGCGAAACATACTTCATGTATACTGCGGCCCCGTGAATGCCTCCCCGTCGCTCTTCTCCACCCATGGCCAGGTCCTGATGGTGCTCGCCCGCCGGCCGGACCTTCGCCTCCGC
>JACDCJ010000217.1 GCA_013817655.1 Actinosomnolentus pattersoniae (SeqCode) | reverse complement strand
GGCGCACGGAGCGGTCCTCGCCTTCGGGCGGAGTCGTCTCGACCATCGGCGCGTGATCGCGCTCCAGGGAGCGGGGAACACGAGCCGTCCGGAGAATGCCCTCCGCGACACCGGCCGCCGTCTCGACACTTGGCGAGAGCGAGCAGAGGACGCACGCGGCTTCCGCGAGCCTCGCGCGGGCCGTCGCCACATCACGGACGTGGTAGTAGGGCGCCCGGTCCTCGCGGTGGCCAGGGTGCACCTCGCGGCTGATCCAGATGAGGCCGAGATCCGCCAGCGGCGCGAAGACCGCGGGACGCGTGCCGACGACGATCCGGTATCGGCCCGATCGGATCGCCAACCATGTCGCGTAGCGCGTCCGTGCATCCCCGCCGGCGAAGGAGACCGCATCGGCCCCGAACGCGCCCAGGATCGCCGCCGCCACGGCGGGCAGGGGTTCCGCCTCCGGGACGAGCACCAGGGCCCGTCTGCCCCCCGCGACGCACGCCTCGACGCCGGCGAGTGCGACCGGGGTCTCGTCGGCCGGGAGAGGCCGAAGCCATACGGAAACGCCGGGGCGGAGGAGGTCTCCGGCTCCGCCGTACCTCTCCAGGACCGCGATATCCGGGGGCCGACCGGGTCGATCCAAACTTGAGCGAACGGGGCCGCCGGCCTCGACCACCCCCTCGGCCCCTCGCTCCACATCGGCGACCCTGGGCGGATGGGAACGTTCGATCACCGTGGCCAACGGCGCGAGATATCGCTCGCTCACCCACCGGAGCAGCGCGAGCTGGCGGGCGTCGAAGAACCTGACCGGCGACCGAAGGGCGCGGATCGGGAGGATCGGGCCGGCGGGAGGATCGAGCGCCCGTCCCAGGATCCAACCCTTCACCGTTCGCCCGTGGAACCCGACGGACACGAGCGAGCCCACCCCCGCTTCCCACCCCTCGGGAAGCTCGTAAGTGAACGGGCGATCCAGGGCCAGCTTCGGGACCCCAACGCAGACGTCGACCGGGCCGGAGAGCCGGGCGTCCTCCGCCCTCGAGCTACTCGAGCTACTGGAGCTACTCGAAGGCGCGGCGAAGGTCGTCGGCGCGGTCGGTCTCCTCCCAGGGGAAGCCCTTGCGCCCGAAATGCCCATAGGCGGCCGTCTCCCGATAGATCGGCCGCTTCAGGTCCAGCTGAGCGATTATCGCGGCGGGCCGGAAGTCGAATACCTCACCGACGACGGACTCGAGGCGGGACGGATCCACCGATGCCGTCCCGAAGGTCTCGATGGAAAGCGAGACCGGGTGCGCCGCCCCGATGGCGTAGGCCACCTGAAGCTGCAGCCGATCGGCCAGCCCGGCCGCGATGACGTTCTTCGCGACGTAGCGCCCCATGTATGCGGCGGACCGATCGACCTTCGTGGCGTCCTTCCCCGAGAAACACCCGCCACCGTGAGGTGCCATCGAGCCGTAGGAATCGACCATGATCTTGCGCCCGGTGAGCCCCGTGTCCGCCTTCGGCCCTCCGACCTCGAACCGGCCCGTGGGGTTGACGAGGATTCGAACGCCGCCGGCATCGAGGTCCATCTCACGAAGGACCGGCTCGATGACATTGGCCACAACGTCGGGGACGAGCGTGCCCTCGATGTCTGTGTCCTCACCGTGCTGGGCCGAGACAACGACCGTGTGCACCCGGACCGGACGGCCGTCCTCGTACTCGATGGTGACCTGCGTCTTGCCGTCGGGACGCAAGTACGGAAGCACTCCCGCCTTCCGCACGTCCGCCAGCCGCTTCGCCAGCCGGTGCGCGACCGCGATCGGCATTGGCATCAGTTCCTCGGTGTCGATGCACGCATAGCCGATCATCATCCCCTGGTCTCCCGCCCCGGTGAGGTCGTAGGGATCGTGAATCTCTCCTTCGCGCTCCTCGAGCGGATGGTCGACACCGATGGCGATGTCGGGTGACTGCTCCTGGATGGCGATTATCACGCCGCAGGTGTCCCCGTCCATCCCCGACTTGGCGTCCGTGTACCCCACCCCGTTGACCGTATCCCGCACGACCTTGGGGACGTCGACGTAGGTCCGCGTGCTGATCTCGCCGGCCACCATGACGACGCCGGTCGTGACGAGCGTCTCGCACGCGACCCGCCCATCGGGGTCGTCGGCGAGGATCGAGTCGAGGACCGCATCGGAAACCTGGTCGGCCAGCTTGTCCGGGTGTCCTTCGGTGACCGACTCGGAGGTGAAGAGCGAGCGCCGTCCCATGATCGCGCGGATTCTACAGGGTTCGTCCCGGCGCTATTGGGGACCCTCTGAGAGCAGAGTCGCCAGACGATCCGCGACCGCTGAGGCTAGTTCGGGCTTCGTCCAGGAACGGAGGGGGGCGTCGGGGCCCGTGCGCGCGAGGATGGCCGCGCGGTTGGTATCCGAG
>JACDCJ010000081.1 GCA_013817655.1 Actinosomnolentus pattersoniae (SeqCode) | reverse complement strand
CACCTGAACTCGTGGAGCCGCGGGGGCCGCAGGCGCCGGCAGTGCCATCGATACGACGGCAATGGCGGCGGCGAACGGGAGCACCAACCGCGACGGGTGGCGGCGCACGGACGATTGACTCGATCGCATTGACGACTCCTTCTGAATACGGAACGGAGCGGGGCCACACGATACTGGCACATCAGCCACGAAAACCACAAGCGAAAGCAAGGCGAAACCCTCCTTTCCGGGCCCATCCCGATGGTCGTATGGCACTGTGGACGGGTGATGAGGATGAGGCCCCGGGCAGCCGGACCCTGGCTGCAGACACTTGCGGCGCTCGCCGCGCTGGCCGGGTCCGCGTGCACGAACATGCTGCCCGGCCCGCTCCCCCCAGCCCCCTCGGCCCCCCGGATCACCGGCTGGCTGCACACCGAGGGGACGCGCATCCTCGATGAGGACGGGGACGAACTGCGGATCCTTTCGGTGAACGTGCAGGGCATGGGCAAGGGCGACGGGTCTCCCCGGGTGCAGACCTCTGAGGACAAGGGCTGGTCCGTCCCGACTCCCGACACCTATGCGAACATCGCCGCGTGGGGCTTCAACGCCGTGCGCCTGCCCATCGCGTGGGCGAACCTGGAGCCCGAGCCTCCCGTTCGAAACCCGGACGGCACGCTCTCCCACGATTACAACGAGATCTACCTGTCTGCGCTGGACGGCATCGTCCGGGCGTTCGGCGACCATGGCCTGGCGGTGATCCTGTCCATGTCGCAGCGAAAGTGGTCCCCGGCCTTCGAGATCGAGGGCGCCGGGGGTGAGCCCTCCGTGGGGAGCGGGATGCCGTCGTGGCTGTACCCGCAGAGCGTCTACAAGCAGATCTATCAAGCGAAGCACGACTTCTTCGCCGACGAGAACGACTCGTGGGCGGGCTTCGCGGACGCCTGGAAGCTCGTGGCCGGGCGCTACGCGGAGGATCCGACGGTTGTGGGGGTGGACCTCATCAACGAGCCGTACTACGGCACGCGCTGGCTCCCCACGCCGGAGGATCTCCACCTCGACGCCTTCTACGAGCACATCGGGGGGGCGATCCGCTCGGTCAACCCGCGCGTCCTCCTCGTCTTCGAGGACAGCCAGTACAAGGGGGACGGCCTGTTCGGCATGAGCGGCCCACCTCCGTTCGACAACGTCGTGTACTCCTTCCACCTGTACACGCAGAACTGGGACCCGCAGGGAGTCGAACGGCTGGGCGCCTTCTGGGAGCGGGCCCGGAAGTGGCAGGTACCCCTGTGGATCGGGGAGTTCAACCGGTTCGGGCAGGGAGAGGAGGGAACGGCCCAGCCACCGTCAGACTGGACGGAGCAGCTCTCGGCGATGCTCTCCCATTGCGAGGAGGAGGGGATCAGCTGGTCCTACTGGGCCTACCGGGGGCGCGACGCGCTCGGGACGGGCAGGGACGACGTGGCCAACCCGGAGTTGCTGGAGCTGCTCCAGGAGGGGTTCTGAGCCGCTCATAGCCCCAGCCCGCGAGCGATGATTCGGCGCTGGATCTCCGAGGTCCCCGAGTAGATCGTGCCTCCCACGGCGTCGCGGAGGGCTCGCTCGATCTCGAACTCCGTCATGTATCCGTAGCCGCCGTGCACCTGGACGGCGTCGAGGTGCGTGCGAACGTTGGCCTCGCTCACGAACGCCTTCGCCACGGCGGCGTCCATCGAGGTCTCGTGGCCATGATCCATTAGCCACCCCACCCGCAGGACGAGTCCGCGGGATGCTTCGACCGCGATCTTCATGTTGGCGATCTTGTCGGCCACGGACTCGTACTTCGCGATTGGCTTGCCGAACTGCCTGCGGTGACGGGCGTAGGCCACGCACGCCTCCATCGTTCGACGCATGACCCCGACCTGGCTCGCCATGATGCAGGCTCGCTCCCACCGCATGGAGGTCTGGAAGATCTCGCCACCCTTCCCAGGAGTGCCGAGCATGGCCGCCTCGGGAACGAAGCAATCGTCCAGGACGACGTCGGACATGGGCGACGTCCTGAGGCCCATCTTGTCCGCGGGCGCCTCCACCAGGCACCCTTTGGTCCCCGCCTCCACCAGGAACACGCTCAGGCCGAACGGCCCGATCCCGGTCTCCTCGGTCCGGGCGAAGACCAGGAGCAGGTCGGCCACCGGCGCGTTGGTTATGAAGGTCTTTCGTCCGTTAAGAACGTACCCTTCGCCGCTCCGCCGCCCGCTCGCCTTCATCCCGAACGCGTCCGAGCCGGCCTCGGGCTCGGTGATCGTGTGACAGCCGATGAGCTCCCCGGAGCAGAGGCCCGGCAGCCATCGACGGCGCTGTTCCTCCGTGCCGAACGTCCAGACGGGGATGACGCTCGTCCACATGTGGGCGTTGATGGAGAAAACCAGCCCGTTGTCCTTGCAGCCGTAGCCCAGCGCCTCCAGCGCCAGCATGGTGGTGACCACGTCCGCTCCCCCGCCGCCGTACTGCTCTGGGGCGGGAAGGCCGTGGATCCCGAATGCGCCGCAACGATCCCAGTTCTGGCGCGAGAAGCCCCCGGAGCGGTCGAGGTCCCCCGCGTCGTCGGGAAGGCCACGAGCGAAACGAAGGACGGAGTCGAAGAACTCGGCCTGCTCGGGCGCCACCCATTCGATCGGCGCCGGAGCGGCGGCTCTCAATCCTTGGACACCTTCTGTCGAACGAGCTGCTCGATGTCACCGACGGTCCGGAAGTGGTCGGCCACCATGTCGGCGTCATCGATCTCCACGTCGAACTCCTCCTCGAGGAACGCGACGAGCTGCAACAGCCCCAGTGAATCCATCACCCCGGAAAGCAGCGGGGTGTCATCCGTCAGCGACTGCTGGGTCTCTTCGAACATGATCTCTTCCGCGATGAACCCGCGGATACGCTCGGCGACTTCCACGACGAGAATCCCTCCAAGTCCGGTGTCAGGGGCGCTCCACCAAAGTGGATGGTGGGGAGCATGAAGGATAGCAGCCGCGCCGCGGAGTCATGGCTCGTCAGGAGGACGCCTTCCTCGGCAAGCTGCGGGGTCTGACCTCTACCCGGCCTCGCTCGGACCGATCGGGCCGCCTAGGGCCTGCTCGGCTTCCTCGCGCGTCATCGACCCGATGGTAGTCAGGCGCTCCTCCTCACCGAGCTCCCGGGCCTCCGTCAGCTCCCGCTGGCGCGCCAGCCAGTACTCGGGGATGGCCTCCGGCTTTATCCGCACCATCACGTTCCGGTATCGGCCCAGCCCGGTGCCGGCGGGGATGAGCTTCCCGATGATGACGTTCTCCTTCAGCCCCAGAAGCGGGTCGGACTTCGCCGAGATCGCCGCCTCGGTAAGCACTCGCGTCGTCTCCTGGAACGAGGCCGCCGCGAGCCAGGAGTCGGTGGCCAGAGAGGCTTTCGTGATGCCCATCAGGATCGGGCGGGCGGACGCCGGCTCCCCGCCGGACTCCACCACCGCGGCGTTCGTCTCTTCGAACCGCTTGCGTGCCACCAGCTCTCCAGGCAGGAACTCGGTGTCGCCCGGCTCGATAATGTGGACCTTCCGCAGCATCTGCCGCACGATCAGCTCGATGTGCTTGTCGTGGATCGTGACGCCCTGTGAGCGGTAGACCTGCTGAACCTCGTCCACCTGGAACAGCTGCAGCGCCTGGACGCCCTCCACCCGCAGCTTTTCGTGGGGGTTGACGGACCCTTCGGTGAGCTGCTGGCCGACCTCGACCCGGGCGCCGTCAGAGACGGCGAGGCGAGCCCGCAGCGAGACCGCGTACTGCACCTGGTCGCCGTCGTCCGACGTGACGGTGATCCGCCGAACCTTCTTCTCCTCGTCGTCCTCGATCTCGGCGACGCCGGAGAGCTCGGTGATCTGAGCCTCGCCCTTCGGCCGGCGCGCCTCGAACAGCTCCTGGACCCGGGGCAGGCCATGAGTGATGTCCTCACCCGCCACGCCGCCGGTGTGGAACGTCCGCATCGTGAGCTGGGTGCCCGGCTCCCCGATCGACTGGGCGGCGATGATGCCGACGGACTCGCCGATGTCGACGAGCCGCCCCGTCGCCATGTTGCGCCCGTAACAGAGGCGGCAGACGCCGACCTCCGCGTCGCAGGTGAGGACCGAGCGGACGTACACGATCTCGAGATCCCCCTGCTGAATGGCATCGACGACCGCTCGCTGCTCAACGTCCCCGATCAGCGTGTCCTTGGCCACCACCGTCTTCCGTCCGACCTTCACAGCCTCCGCGACGACACGCCCGAAGAGCTTGGTGTCGAGGACCGCCTTCGCGACGGGATCGAGCCTTCCGTCGGGCAGGCGGTTGGCAACGTGCACCGGCATGCCCCTATCCGAGCTGCAGTCCTCCTCCCGGATGATTACCTCCTGCGCCACGTCCACGAGCCGGCGGGTCAGGTATCCGGAGTCGGCGGTGCGAAGGGCGGTGTCCGCCAGTCCCTTTCTGGCTCCGTGTGTGGAGATGAAGTACTCGAGGACCGTCAGGCCCTCGCGGAAGTTCGCCTTGATGGGGCGCGGGATGATCTCGCCCTTCGGGTTGGCCACCAGGCCTCGCATTCCGGCGATCTGGCGGATCTGCATGATGTTCCCCCGGGCTCCGGAGTAGGCCATCATGTAGATCGGGTTCCGCTCGGTGAAGGTCGCCTCCATGGCGTCCTTGACCTCGTCCGTCGCCTCCGTCCAGATCTGGATGAGCTCCTGGCGCCGCTCCTCGTTCGTGATGATCCCCTTGCGGTACTGCGCCTCGATCTTCTCGGCCCTCTTCTCGTGATGGTCGAGGATCTTGCCCTTCTCCTTCGGCGAGACCACGTCGTCGATGCCGATGGTCACCCCGGCGCGGGTGGAGTAGTGGAATCCCAGTCGCTTCAGGTTGTCCAGGACCGTCTCGACCTGCGCCTTGTCGTACCTGCTCACGCACTGGTCGACGATCGCGCCGACGTCGCGGTTCTGGATGTGGTGGTTGAGGTACTCGAAGTCCAGCGGGAAGGACTCGTTCAGGATCACGCGTCCGACCGTCGTCTCGATGAGCGGTATGCGCCCGTTCGTCAAGCCGGCGTCCGATCCCTCGGGGAGCATCTCGGGCGGCAGCGCCTTTCCGGGCAGCCGCACCTTGACCATGTCGTGGAGGTCGACCATTCCCGCATCGAGGGCCATGAGCGCCTCGTCGGCCGACCCGAAGCGAGCGAGGTCCTCGTCCTTCTCGGGACGGGGGTTGGCGATCGTCAGGTAGTAGATGCCGAGCACCATGTCCTGGGTCGGGATGGCGATCGGGCGGCCGTGCGCCGGAGACAGGATGTTGTTCGTGGAGAGCATGAGGATCCGGGCTTCGGCCTGGGCCTCCGCCGAGAGCGGAAGGTGAACGGC
The DNA here is from genome assembly GCA_013817655.1 of Actinosomnolentus pattersoniae (SeqCode). Classification (GTDB taxonomy): domain Bacteria; phylum Actinomycetota; class UBA4738; order UBA4738; family UBA4738; genus JACDCJ01. The sequence continues at coordinate 2,786 of JACDCJ010000081.1, read as the reverse complement.
CATCTGGTCCCCGTCGAAGTCCGCGTTGAAGGCCGTGCACACCAGCGGGTGGATCTGGATGGCCTTGCCCTCCACCAGGACCGGCTCGAAGGCCTGGATCCCGAGGCGGTGCAGTGTCGGCGCCCGGTTCAGCATCACCGGGTGCTCCTGGATGACCTCCTCAAGGACGTCCCAGACCTGCGGGCGCGCCCGCTCGACCATGCGCTTCGCGCTCTTGATGTTCTGCGCCAGGCTCAGGTCGACCAGTCGCTTCATGACGAACGGCTTGAACAGCTCGAGCGCCATCTGCTTGGGCAGGCCGCACTGGTGGAGGCGAAGCTCCGGCCCGACGACGATGACCGACCGGCCGGAGTAGTCCACGCGCTTGCCCAGCAGGTTCTGGCGGAACCGGCCCTGCTTGCCCTTGAGCATGTCGGAGAGCGACTTCAGCGGGCGGTTTCCGGGGCCGGTGACCGGACGGCCGCGCCGGCCGTTGTCGAACAGCGCGTCCACGGCCTCCTGGAGCATCCGCTTCTCGTTGTTGACGATGATCTCGGGAGCCTGGAGGTCGAGGAGCCGCTTCAGACGGTTGTTCCGGTTGATCACCCGACGGTACAGATCGTTTAGATCGGAGGTGGCGAAGCGGCCGCCGTCGAGCTGGACCATGGGGCGCAGATCCGGCGGGATGACCGGCACTGCTTCGAGCACCATCCCCAGGGGCGAGTTCTTCGTTCCGGTGAAGTGTGAGACAACCTTCAGCCGCTTGATGGCCTTCTGGCGGCGGGTTCCCTTCGCGGTCTTGATCTGCTCCCGGAGGAACGCCGACTCACCCTCGAGGTCGAGATCCAGCAGCAGGCGCTTGATGGCCTCGGCCCCCATCCCACCCTCGAAGTAGTCGCCGAAGCGCTCGCGCAGGCTGCGATAGATCTGGTCGTCGGCCACCAGCTGCTTCACCGAAAGGCCCTTGAACGCCGATGAGACGTCGTCCAGGTGCTGGACCTCCCGCATCGCCGCGTCCCGGATACGGTCGACGTCGCGCTGCGCCTCCCGGCGTGCGGCCGTTAGCTGCGCGCCCTTCGCGCCCTCCCCCTCCAGGTCCCGGAGCCGGTCCTCCAGCTCGGAGAGCCGCTTGCTTATCTCCTGGTCGCGATGGGCGTCGATCTGCCGCTTCTCGTCGTCGATGTCACGCTCGATCTCCGGCAGGTCACGGTGCCGCCGGTCGACCTCCACTCGCGTGATGACGTAGGCGGCGAAGTAGATGATCTTCTCGAGGTCCTTCGGCGCCAGGTCGAGGAGGTACCCGAGGCGCGACGGAACTCCCTTGAAGTACCAGATGTGCGTCACCGGCGCGGCGAGCTCGATGTGGCCCATCCGCTCGCGGCGAACCTTCGACCGGGTGATCTCGACGCCGCAGCGCTCGCAGATGATCCCCTTGAAGCGGACGCGCTTGTACTTGCCGCAGTGGCACTCCCAGTCCCGCGTCGGCCCGAAGATGCGCTCGCAGAAGAGGCCGTCCTTCTCGGGCTTCAGCGTCCGGTAGTTGATCGTCTCCGGCTTCTTCACCTCGCCGTTCGACCAGGCCCTGATCTGGTCCGCGCTGGCGAGACCGATCCTCAACTCGTCGAAGTAGTTGACGTCCAGCACTCTGTCTGCCTCCTCGGTGGCCTAGTCGAAGTCCGCGCCGGCCGGCTCGCGGCGGGAGAGGTCGATTCCGAGCTCCTCGGCGGCCCGGAAGACGTCCTCGTCCGTCTCTCGCATCTCGATCTCCTTGCCCTCGGCGGAGAGAACCTCCACGTTGAGGCAGAGGGACTGCATCTCCTTGATGAGGACCTTGAATGACTCCGGGATGCCGGGCTCGGGAATGTTCTCGCCCTTCACGATCGCCTCGTACACCTTCACGCGGCCGAGAACGTCGTCGGACTTGATCGTGAGCAGCTCCTGCAGCGCGTAAGCGGCGCCGTACGCCTCGAGCGCCCAGACCTCCATCTCACCGAAACGCTGCCCTCCGAACTGGGCCTTTCCCCCGAGCGGCTGCTGGGTGATCATCGAGTACGGGCCGGTCGAACGAGCGTGGATCTTGTCGTCGACCAGGTGCAGGAGCTTGAGGATGTACACGTACCCCACGGTGACGGCCACGTCGTACGGCTCGCCCGTCCGCCCATCGAACAACATGGACTTGCCGACCGCGTTCACGAGCTCGACGCCGTCCGGGGTGGTGGAGTTGGCGGACCCCAAAGCCTGCATGATGTCGTCTTCCCGCGCGCCGTCGAACACCGGTGAGGCGACGTGCATGGGCCCCTCGCCAACGTGCCCGTTCGCCCGGAATCCGACCTTCGCCGCCCAGCCCAGATGCGCCTCGAGCACCTGGCCGAGGTTCATCCGCGAAGGCACGCCCAGGGGATTCAGCACGATGTCCACGGGCGTCCCGTCGGGAAGGAACGGCATGTCGCCCTCGGGCAGGATCTTCGCGATGACGCCCTTGTTCCCGTGGCGGCCGGCGAGCTTGTCCCCGTCGGAGATCTTCCGCTTCTGGGCGACGTAGACACGGACGAGCTCGTTCACGCCAGGAGCTAGCTCGTCGCCCGAGTCGCGCGAGAAGACCCGGACGCCGATTACCTTGCCCGTCTCGCCGTGGCGCATCTTGAGTGAGGTGTCGCGGACCTCCCGAGCCTTCTCGCCGAAGATCGCGCGCAGCAGGCGCTCCTCGGGCGTGAGCTCGGTCTCGCCCTTCGGGGTCACCTTGCCGACGAGGTAGTCGCCGGGGTTCACCTCGGCGCCGATATGGACGATGCCGCGCTCGTCGAGGT
>JACDCJ010000005.1 GCA_013817655.1 Actinosomnolentus pattersoniae (SeqCode) | reverse complement strand
GAGCTGACTAGCTTCGGGAAGGCCATGGGCCTCACGGAGAAGTCCGCCAGGAGGCTCCCGGCGACACCGGACGTGCTGGAGCTCGACGCCAACGATCCCGGTCACATCGAGCGGGTCGCCGACGAGCTCACCTCGCGCTGGGGCAGGCTCGACGGGTTCCTGCACGCCATTGCCTTCGCGCCGGCGGATGCCCTCGGCGGCGCCTTCCTGCAGACGCCATGGGAGAGCGCTCGCACGGCCTTCCAGACGAGCGCCTACTCCCTCAAGGCGCTGGCGGCGGGCTTCCTGGGGCTGATGAGGGAGGCGGGCGGATCGATAGTGAGCCTCGACTTCGACGCGTCGGTCGCGTGGCCGATCTACGACTGGATGGGAGTGAGCAAGGCGGCCCTCGAGTCGATCACCCGCTACCTGGCTCGTGATCTCGGCGCCTTCGGGATCCGGGTCAACTGCGTGTCGGCCGGCCCGCTTCGCACCGTCGCCGCCAAGGGGATCCCAGGGTTCGACGTGCTCGCCTCGGCGTGGGGGAGACGAGCCCCCCTCGACTGGGACATCAAGGACCCCGAGCCCGTCGCGAGGACAGTCGCGTTCCTCCTATCGGACTGGTCGCGCGGGATCACCGCTGAGATCGTGCACGTCGACGGGGGCTATCACGCCATGGGCACCGATATGCCGGCGGCTCCCCCTGAGGCGGCGGACGACCGCCCCCCGGTTTCTCCCGATGAGGATCCACCGCGCTAGCCCTCAGTCGAGCTAACCGTCGTCAGGCGAGCGCCCGAACGGCGTCCACGAAGTCCCTGCGGATGCCGGTGACGAACGGGACCTCTTCCTTCGTGTAGCGGCGGGCCTCGGCGTCGCGTAGGCGCCTGATGCAGTCGACCAGCCGGTCCAGCCGGTCGGTCTCGAACGCGAGGATCCACTCCCAGTCGCCGAGGCCGAACGCGCTCGTAGTGTTCGCGAGGACATCTGGAAACTCCCGCCCCATCTCCCCGTGCTCGCGCAGCATCGCGCCACGCCGCTCGGCGGGCAGCAGATACCACTCCGGGGTCCGAACGAACGGGTACACGCAGAGGTACCTCCGCGGCGCCTCGCCCTTCACGAAGGCGGGAAGATGATCGCGGCTGAACTCCGCGGGTCGGACCATGCCGAGAAACGCGTGGGTCAGCTCCAGGCGGCTGCCCAGCGGAGAACGACGGAAGTCCGCCATCAGACCCTGGACGGCCTCGGCAGAGGAGGCGACCCACCACATCATCAGGTCGGCGTCGGGGCGGAATCCGACCGTGGAGTACGTACCCCGGACGCTCACGCCGTCCGAGGCCTCCTTGAGTGCGATCTCGGCCGAGGACGCCATCTCCTCGAGGTCACCCGGTCCGCGGTCGCGGAGCTGAGGGGTGGCCCGGAAGACCGGGTAGTAGGCGAAGATCGGCTCGCCCTCTTCTTTCATCGCGTTCTCTCCCGCTCCTCCGAAGATGCCCCAGCCCCGGGAACGACCGCCCCGGCGGGCCGGGCGTCGAGGAGGTATCTCCGGACCCGGCCGGCCGCGGAGCTTCCGTCCCGGACGCAGTCGGCGATTCCCACGCCACGATAGGCCGAACCCGCGACGAAGAGCCCGGGCGTGCTCTCGAGCGCCTCATCCATCCGGCGCACCCGGTCGAGGTGGCCGACGTCGTACTGCGGCATCGAACGCTCCCACCGCACGACAGCGGAGTCCTCCGGTGGGCCCAGGCTCAACACCCGGTCGAGCTCCGCCCGGACGCGCGCGACGATCTCGTTGTCGGGAAGCGCGAGCGACTCCTCCGAGCCCGAGCGGCCAACGTAGCAGCGAACCACCGCCCGGTCGCCGAACTCCTCCCTCGGCCACTTGCGCGACACCCAAGTGCACGCGGTGGTGACCGAGGACGACGCCGGAACCACGTAGCCCGTCGCCGCCGGCAGCCGCTCCCCCGTGCCTTCCGGATACACGAGCAAGACGACGGCCGTGGAGGTGTATCGAATCGTGCCGAGCTCGCGACTCGCCTCGGAGTTCACCTCACGCAGCAGCCGGCTCGCCTCGAATGCCGGCGTCGCGAGGACCACCGCGTCTGCCCCGACGGAGCCGGTTCCAACATCGAGCGTGAACCCCAGTGCCTCACGTCCGATGCGCGACACTCGCTCCCCGGCCCGGATCCGCGGAGGTCCGATCGCGCCTGTGAGCTCGTCCACCAGGCGGCCGAGGCCTCCCCAGACGCTTGCGAACAGCGGCGCGGCCCGTTCGGCATCCGCTTTCCTGCGCGCCGCGCCGGCCCCTCGAACGAGGCTTCCGTGCTCTCGCTCCCAAGCCGACAGCTCGGGGAAGGTGGCCTGCACGCTGAGCCGCGCCGCGTCGCCCGCATGGATCCCGGCGAGCAGCGGCCCGACCAGAACGTGCGCCGCTTCCTTCCCCAGCCGGCGCTCGAGCAGCGCGGCGAGGGGCTCGTCACCGTGTTTCTGAGAACGAGGGCGGAGCAGGTCGCCGAACGCGCGGAGACGACCCCGGAGAGAGAGCCCGGGCCAGCGGAGCAGCTCGGAGGGTCCGGCCGGCACCCCGAACGACGACCTTCTGGGGAACGGCACGAGCCGGTCGCCGATGCGCACGAACGCGGTGGAGGAGGCCGGCACGACCAGATCTTCCTCCAAGCCTAGCTCCCTGCACAGATCCACGGCCTCCGGCTTTCGAACGACGAAAGAGTCCGCCCCGGCCTCCAGATCGAACCCCCCCACGCGGGACGACGACAGCTTGCCGCCGAGTCGTTCGCTCGCCTCCACCAGCGTGACCTCGAGCGGCAGGCCGTTTCCCTCAGGACGAGTCAACCGGTACGCGACGGCGAGGCCGGCGATCCCGCCACCGACGACGACCACGCGTCGTGCCCGCGTCACCACGGACGGCTCTGGTTCCCGTCCCGTGCCAGATGGTCTCTGACCACGGCCGCCAGGACATCGACGAACGATGGGTCGGCGTTCGGCATCTCGGTGCGCTCGAAGCCGATCCCGGCCTCCTCCGCCGCCATTCGGGCCTCGACGTCGAGGTCGTACAGGGTCTCGAGGTGATCCGCGGTGAACCCGCAGGCGCAAACAACGACGGCGGTGTGGCCGTCGGCTGCGAGCTTCGGGATCACGTCCTCGAGGGATGGCCCCCACCAGGGTTGGGGGGTGTGGCCTGCGCTCTGCCAGGCCGTGAGGTACGAGGACAACCTCGCACTCGCGGCAACCAGGTCCGCGGTGTGCCGGAGCTGTTCGACATACCGGCACGATCTCTGGCACACGTCGCACCGCAGGCATCGCGAGTTGCCGCCTCCGTCGGTCCGGATAGGAAGGCTGTGTGCGGAAAAGACCACGGCCGTAGCCCCCGCCTTGTGTGGTTCGAACCTGTCGAGCGCCTCGCGAACGCGAGAGCCCAGGTATCGCACGAACTGGGGGTGGTCGTACCACTGGCGCACAAAGGTGAACGAGGGACCTTCGGTCTGACCCGTCGACGATGCCTGCACCCGGTCGATGTAGTTCTCGACGGACATCGCCGACCAGTGGGGAGCCATGACGATCCCGACGGCTCTCTCGATGCCATCCTCACGCATCCCCGCGACCGCCTCACCGATGAAGGGCGGCGCATGCTTCATCCCGACGTATGCCCGGAACGTCCCGGCTCGGTCCCCGGCCCGGTTCAGCGCTCGGGCCAGCCCTTCGGCCTGCCCCCTGGTCACCTCGAGGAGCGGGAAGAGGTTTCCGATCGCCTCGTACCGTCTCCGGAGATCCGCAATCAGCGCCGGAGTGGGGGCGCGACCGCCCCGGATGTCCGTGTAGTACCGCTCGATGTCTTCCGCGCTCTGGGGGGTCCCGTAGGCCATCACCAGCAGGCCGATTGGCTTCCTGGCGGCGCCCTTCACGATGGCCCGCGCTGCGTCCGCTCGTGGACCAGGTCCACCAGCCGCGCCAGCGTATCGGGCGGGGTGTCCGGAAGGACGCCGTGGCCGAGGTTGAACACGTGGCCCGTTCGTCCGGCCGCTCGCCTGAGCACGTTGAGGGCCTTCGCCTCCACGGCCTCCCACGGAGCGAGGCAGGCCGCTGGATCGAGGTTTCCCTGGACGGCGACGTCGAACCCAACCCGCTCCCACCCGAGGTGCAGGGGAACCCGCCAGTCGAGGCCCACGACCGAGGGGCCGGCGTCTCGAAGGAGGCTCAGAAGCTCACCGGTCCCCACCCCGAAGTGGATGGTCGGGACCCCTAGGTCGATCAGCCCTCCGAAGATCTCCCGCATGGTCGGGAGCACGAAGTGCGTGTAGTCCTCGGGATCGAGCGCCCCCGCCCAGCTGTCGAACACCTGGAGGGCCTGGGCACCGGCCTCGACCTGCGCCCGAAGATAGACGAGCACGCTCGAGCCGAGTGTCTCCATGAGGTCCGCCCAGGCCTCCTCGTCCGAATGCATCAGCGCCTTCGTGCGCTCGCACGTCCGAGAGGGACCCCCTTCGACCAGATAGCTCGCCAGCGTGAACGGCCCTCCGGCGAACCCGATCAGAGGCACGGCGAGCTCCTTTCGAAGCAGCCGTATCGCCTCGAGCGTGTGGGGGACGGTCGAATCCGGCTCGAGCCGGCGAAGACGCGAGATGTCTTCGCGCGAGCGCAGCGGGGAATCCACGACCGGACCCACGCCCGGCTCGATCCGAACGCCGGAACCCATCTCCGCGACCGGCACCATGATGTCCGAGAACAGGATCGCCGCATCGACCGGCATGCGCCGAATGGGCTGGAGGGTCAGCTCCACCGCGAGGTCCGGGGAGCGGCACATCGCGAGCACGTCCCGGCCCTCGCGGACCTGCCGGTACTCGGGCAAATAGCGCCCGGCCTGGCGCATGAACCACACAGGCGTGCGGTCCACGTCCTGGAGTCCGCAGGCGCGGAGGAAGCGATCGATCATCGGCGACGTGCAGCTGGCTCCAGCCAGGGAGGCTGCCAGCCGCGATCGGCCTCCTCGACCACGGAGCCGGCGGGCACGACCTGGTCGATGGCGTCGAGGGTGCCGGCGTCGAGCCGGACGTCGATCCCCCCGAGGAGCCCCTCCAGCTGCTCCGGCGTCCGGGGACCGATGATCGTCGACGTCACACCGGGGTGCTCGAGCGTGAAGGCGATCGCCATGTGAGTAAGCGACAGCCCGGCTCCGTCGGCGACTGCCGAGAGATTCTCGATCAGGTCGAGCTTCCGCTGGTTGCCCGGACGGCTCGGGTCGTACCTCGCGGCCACCGGGCGGCTCCGAAAGCGGACGGCGCGCGAATCCCCTGGCGGCTCCTCCCCGCGGCGGTACTTCCCGGAGAGCCAGCCTCCCGCAAGCGGGCTCCAGACGATGACGCCCATGCCGAGCCGTTCCGCCACGGGAAGCACGTCCCACTCGATGTGCCGCGCCAGGATCGAGTAGGGCGCCTGCTCGCAGACGAAGCGCTCGAGGGCTCGGCGCTCGCTCGCCCATCGCGCCTCGACGAGCTGCCACGCCGCGAACGTGGAGGAGCCCACGTATCGGACCTTGCCCTGGCGGACGAGGTCGGTTAGCGCGCCGAGCGTCTCCTCGATGTGGGTTCCGGGATCGGGACGGTGGATCTGATACAGGTCGATGTGGTCGGTCTGGAGCCGCCGGAGGCTGGATTCGACCTCCCGCATGATCCACAACCGGGAGTTCCCTCCCTCGTTGGGCCTCTCCCCCATGTCGCCGTGGACCTTCGTCGCGAGCACAACCCCGTCTCGCTTCCCTCGGAGCGCCTTGCCGACGATCTCCTCGGAACGCCCCGCCCCGTACACGTCGGCCGTGTCGACGAAGTTCACCCCCGCGTCCAGCGCCGTGTGGATCATGCGGATGCACTCGTCCTCGTCGGTGTTGCCCCAGTCGCCGAACATCATGGCGCCGAGGCAGTAGGCGCTCACCCGAACGCCCGTCGTCCCGATCGTGCGGTACTCCACCCGGTCTACTAGCGCAGGAAGATCGGCGGATTCGAGAGCGACGCGTCCGCGATGATGGCGATGACGTAGCCCGCCACGAGGAGCATCCCCGTGAACAGGTGGAGCTGGATGTTCTTCGCCATCGTCGGCATGAGCGCGTAAGGACTGTCGTATGAATCCCGGAGTCCGCGATACGCGCCGATCGCGAGTGGAACGGTCGCCAGGGCGATCACGACGGGTCGCGCGGTCACCCCGGTGAGTGCTCCGGCGAGGATGAGTGCGTAGGCCAGCCCCACGAAGACGGCGTAGCCCGTCAGCACCGCATCCTTCGACAGCCGAACGGGGAGCGTTCGCTTCCCCGCTGCCGCGTCCCCGGCCCGGTCGGGCACCTCGTTCATGTAGAGGACCAGGGCGATGAGGATCGCGACCGGCAACGACGCGTAGAACGCCTCGAAAGTGTACCGCTGGAACTGCACGAAGAACGCCCCGAGCACCATGATCGGGCCGAACCCTAGGGCCACCGTGATCTCGCCAACTCCGCGGTGGACCAGCCTGAGCGGCGGGGCCGTGTAGAAGATGCTGATGAGGGCTCCGGCCACGCCCACCCACAGCAGAGCCCACCCCCGGGTCGCGGCGAGATAGACGCCGATGCCGAGCCCGGCCACGTAGAACCCGACCATGATGAGCACCATCTGGCGCATGCTCAGCAACCCGTAGTAGATGACGCGCGACCCGCCGCTGAACTGCGTCGGGTTAACGTTCGCCTGATCCGCCCCGCTCATCGTGTCGAAGACGTCGTTCGCGACGTTGAGCGCGAGGTGGACGCAGGCGCCCCCTAGGAGCGTGAGGAGCGCCAGCCACAGATCGAACCGCCCTCGAAGGGCCGCGATCGCCACCCCCAGGAAGACCGGAACCGCCGTGGCCGTGAGGAACGGGAGCCGCGTCGCCCGCAGGAAGAGCCAACCGAACGAGAGCTTCGGCTTCACCTGCGTTCCCGTCTCCTCCGAAAGCTGCGCCATGTACCGCTGGGCCTGGGGGACGCCGCGCTCGGAGAACTCGAAGAACGTCATCTCCTGCTCGTCCCAGTGCTGAACCCGTCGAGGGGTGAGCTCGAGCCGTCCACCGGCTCTCTGGAGGGTCCCCCACAGCGAGACGTACCGCCGCTCGTCGTAGCCCTGGCCGGGCTGCGGGCGGATGTGGCTGAAGATGACGTTGACCTCCCTGTCGAGAGGCGGAGCGACCTGTTCGCCCGCCACCTCGTCCAGAAGCACCACCCCCCGCTCCGGCCGCGCGGCGAAGGAGGTGGCCACCGAGACCGGGTAGCCGGAATCGTCGAGGAACGCGATCACGGCGTGGGTGTAGCTGCCCTCGAGCCTCCCGAGCATCTCGCCCGAGCTGATCATCGTGCCGCTCCGACGACCTCGAAGACCTGGGGAGGCCGATCCGTCCGGCCCTCTTCCCACAGGAAGGCACGCCTGGGACGAAGCTCGATGATCCCGCGCTCGAAGAAGAGCGGCAGCGCGACCCGCTTCCCTAGAAAGAAGTCGATGGCCGGCTCCTTCTTACGCCATAGGGGAAGCACCTTGCGCTCCCATCCCGAGTGCAGGTCCGAGTCGTCGATTGTGGCGTCCCCCTGGATCGTGACCCGCCGGAAGCCCTCCACCTGCACGGCCTCCGGGTCGGAGATCGAGAGGGAGACCTTCGGGTTGGCCTTGATGTGCTCGAGCTTCTTCGAGAAAAGGATGCTCGATGTCAGGTAGATGACCTCGCCGTCGTACATCGGGATGAGCGGGTGCGTGACCGGCCGGCCGCGCTCGTCGACCACGGTCAGCTCACCCACGAGGGCGGTGTTCAGAAGCTCCTCGATCGGTTCGGGAAGGATGCCCACCTCTCGTCTCCCTGCCGTCGGACGGATTGCCGTCTCCCACGATAACGAACCACCGCTCCACCGACACGAGACCGCACGCCCTTCGACCGCTCGATCGCCGCGGCCCGGGTTTTGCTCACCCGGACAACGGGAGTACGCTCCGGGAAGACATGGCGATCATCCGCGAGGTGATGAGCACGAACCTGATCACGGTGTCACCCTCGACGACCGTTGCCGAGGCTGCGACCGTGATGGGCGGCCGTCACGCCGGATCGGCGCTCGTGATGGAGGGGGACTCCCTGGCCGGAATCTTCACCGAGCGGGACATCGTGCGGGCTCTCTCTCAGGACTTCGACGCCCCCTCCCACCCCGTCTCTCACTGGATGACGCGAAACCCCCAGACGATCGTCCCCGAGACGTTGGTGAAGGACGCGCTCGATCGGATGCTGGCGGGGGGGTTCCGTCACCTTCCGGTGATGGAGGACGACCGGGTCGTGGGCGTGGTGTCCCTTCGCGACCTGTCGCGGCCGTCCTCCGACGCCTGAGGATCACATCGGCCGGAGCAATTCCGGCAGAACCGCCACCGAGTCGATCACGAAGTCCGGGACGCGCGGGGAGCTCTCGAGGTCGGCCTCGCGGAACTTCCCGGTTCGTACGAGGACGCCCGTGAGTCCAACCGACTGAGCGGCGAGGACGTCGTTGCGGAGGTCGTCACCGACCATCGCGGCCCGCTCGGGCGGCAGGTCCAGGAGGGACAGCGAGGCGCGGAAGCATTCGGGTGAAGGCTTGCCGCACACGACGGCCTTCCGCTCGGTGGCCTGCTCCAGGCCGGCCGCCAGCATCACCCCCGCGTCGAGCGTCATGCCCTGATCCGTCATCCACGATGGGCTCCTGTGCATGAGGACCAGCGCCGCCCCGTCGAGCAGCATCCGGAAGGCGCGGTTCGCCACCTCCGCTCCGAAAGGCTCCGTGGCCCCGCCGATCACCACGACATCAGCTTCGTCCTCCACCAGTTCGATCCCCTCGAGGTCCTCGGTGAGGTCGACCGCGCTCAACACCAGACAGCGAGCGCCGGGATGGGACGAGCGAAGGTAGGCCGCCGTGAGCGTCGGGGCCGTCATGACGTCCTCGCGCCGGACGCGGAACCCGGCGTTTCGCAGCCGTTCAACGACGTCCGCGCGAGTGAGCTCGGTGGTGTTCGTCAACAGCAGGAAGGGGATTCCGGAAGAGCTCACCCTCGCCAGAGCCTCGGGAGCTCCGGGAAGCGCGCGCCAGGAGACCGTCAGCACACCGTCGATGTCCAGCAAGAGCCCCGAGACGTCGCGCGGGTCTGGCTTCGAGCCAGTCATGGAGCATTCATGTCGAGGCTCACCCTCATGTGCGGTCGTACGTCCCGGTGAGGGTCCCGAACACCTGCACGCAACACCCTATGGCGGCGAGCAGCATGTCCAATGTGGCCTCCGCCGGCATGTTGGCCGCTCGAGCTTTCGCCAGCGCGTACACCGTGAAGCGGTAGCGGTGCGGCCCGTCCTCTCGTGGAGGACAGGGACCGCCGTACCCGATGTCTCCGAAGTCGTTCCTGCCCTGCCTCGACCCGGGAGGAAGCCGGCCCTCGAGCAGCCCGGAGGTCTGGCCGGGTATGCCGTACGCGACCCAGTGGACGAACCCGGCGTCGAGGTCCTCCATCGTGATGGCCCACTCCGCCACCGAGACGGGAACGCTCCAAGCGAGGGACGGCGAGGTGTCCTCCCCGTCGCACGTCGAGCGAACCGGGATCATCGCCCCGTCGGCGAAAGCGGGACTCGTGACGGGCAGCGTGCCTCGGGCCGAGATGGGATCGGCGGGGACACCGGAGGAACCGCCACACGCGGTGAGCAGGGCGAGCAAGGCGAGGAGGGCGCCCGACCGAGGATCGATCCCCGCCGGCGCCTCCATGTACACATCGTATCCTCGGCCGGTGCGGCTACACGACGGACGGACGGGGGAGCTCGTCGACGTCGAGACGCGGCCGCGGATGGGCGTATACGTCTGCGGCATCACGCCCTACGACTCCGCCCACGTGGGCCACGCATTCACGTACGTTCACTTCGACGTGCTTGTCCGGTACCTGCGACGCCGGGGTGCCGAGGTAACGCACGTTCGGAACGTGACCGACGTGGACGACGACATCCTGCGCGTCGCCCGGGAGCGGGGTGTCGACTTCCGGGAGCTGGCCGCACGCGAGACCGAGAAGTTCGCCAGGGACATGGGTGCCCTGGGCGTGGTGCCTCCCACCGTCTCGCCCAGGGCCACCGAGTTCGTACCGGAGATGGTCGAGGAGGTCGAGCGACTCGTGGCCGCCGGGTTCGCGTACGAGCGCGGGGGCAACGTCTACTTCCGGGTCGCGGCCGACTCGGGGTACGGGCGGCTGTCAGGGCTCTCTCGGCAGGAGATGCTGCGGCTCGCCGAGGAGCGGGGCGGCCACCCCGAGGACCCGGAGAAGGACGACCCTCTCGACTTCGTCCTGTGGCAACGGTCCGCCCCCGACGAGCCCTGGTGGGACAGTCCGTGGGGGCGAGGCAGGCCAGGGTGGCACATCGAATGCTCGACCATGGCGTTGCGGCTCCTGGGCCGTCCGGTCGACATCCACGGCGGGGGTGACGACCTCATCTACCCGCACCACGAGTGCGAGCTGGCCCAGGCGGAGGGCGTTCCCAGCGGGGCACCGTTCGTCCGCCACTGGATGCACACCGGAAGCGTCGCGCAGGACGGGACCAAGATGAGCAAGTCGCTCGGCAACCTCGTGTTCGTGAGCGATCTCCTGGAGCGTTACGACGGGGCGACGATCCGAAGCTTCCTCCTTCGCCGCCACTACAGGGACGACTGGGAGTTCGACGAGGGCGATCTGGAGGCGTTCGCCGCTCGGAGCGCGGGCGGCCTGTCGCGGAACAGCGGAGTGCCGGCGGGGTCGACCGGCCGGGAGGCGTTCTTCGGAGCCCTGGATCGCGATCTCGACGCGCCGGCCGCGCTGGACATCCTCGACCGGGCGGCCTCCCGGCCGGAGGACGCGGATGCCCGTAGGCTGCTCGAAGAGGGCACCGACATGCTCGGACTTCATCCATCGGATCGGCGATGAGACCCCGAGGGCTTCTCCGCGCGTGCATATTTCACCACGACTCCCGATGGGGGACCCCGCATGTTCGTTCCTGGGCTCTGTTCTTCGTTGGGGCTCTGACGTTGGTGTCCTGTGCGGATCCCAGATCTGGGGCCGAATCCGGGGCCGCAGCCACGCCTTCGGCTTCTGAGATCTACGGGGGCGCGGGAGAAGTTCCAAATTGGGACGAACCCCTGGCCGATGGCGTGCCGGTACCAAACGAGACCGCAGCCGCCGAGCTGCTGCCCTTCTCGCCGATCGTTCCCGAGGGCATTTCCCCACCTCCCCTCATCGTGATAACGGATCCCGCCGGCACGCCCGAGGGCGATCGCGTGATGGCCCTGATCTACACCCATCTCGAACACGGGCGGTTCTGGATCATCGAAAGCGTCTCTCAGGCGACCGAGGTTAAGTTCCGGTCCATCGTGGACAATTGCGCTGATCCGACCTCAGGATGCGCGTCACAGGCATCCTTGGTCGAAATCCGCGACGGCATCACAGCGTTGCTGCTCGAGGGCCCCGTCACGACGGCTCTGCAGTGGCAGGAAAAGGGCGTGACCTTCGACATCCTAGGACCCTTCGAGACGTTTACCGCGGAAGCGGCCCTGAGCTTGGCGGAGGAACTGTAGACAGGGTTCGCGAGCGAGGACCTCAGGTGACGTCGCGGCGAACGAAGAGCCCGGCGGCGATCACCATCGCCCCGGCGGCGTACGCACAGAGCAGGAGGCCGGCCTCTCCGACGCTCCGGTCGATGAACCCGAGGTTGGAGTCACCCGAGAGGAAGACCGCGATGTTCGGGACAAGGAGCCAGGGCTGCCACCCGGGCCGCAGGCCCGCGATGAGCTGCTCGAAGATGATCAGATACCCGAAGCCGAGGCCCATGGACGCCGCTGTGTTCCGGGCAACCGACGCGATCGAATAGCCCAGCGCCGCGGCGATCGCCGAGATCGCGGCCCCCCGCATCAGGACCCCGAGGCCCTCCCGGAGCCAGGCCTCGTCCAGCCCTTCGGTCGATCCACGAAAGGCCGCCGCGGGGACCAACGCCGCGCCGAGGACGGCCTGGAGCACCACGGTCAGCACGGCCGCCAGTGCGATCGACACGACGGCCTTGGCGACGAACACGCGCATCCGGCGAGGCTCCCACGTGAGCTGCGTGGCCACGGTCCCCGCGTGCCACTCCGCCCCGATGAACGAGGCGGCCAGCACCCAGGCCAGGAGGAGCAGCGGGACGCTCGTCCCCACGAAGACCGACGGCAGGCTGGAGAGGGCGAACTGCGGCGCGGAGAAGCCCGGTCCGCTGACCACTTGGCCGCAGATCTCCTCGATGGTCTGGCCGGGCTGAACGTCCTCCGGGTCGATCCCCAGGTCGCCTCGGACACAGGCGTCGAAGGCCTTCTGCCGCTCCACGCGAGCCTCCGCCTCGCCCTCGGCCGTCGGGCGCTGGGAGACGACGAAGGTGATCAGACCAGCGACGGCGATCGCCGTGATGGCTCCCAGGACCGCCACGCGCATCGTCCGCCTGGCCAGGTAACGCCGGAACTCGACTCCGAGGAGCGCCCCCACGGTCCTCAGCCTTCGTCCCGCGAGGGAGGGCGCGGCGGAGGGGGGGCGGGGGGCGGGGGCGGTGCGCTCAGGCCGGCCGCCGGGACCGAAGTGCCCGTGAGCTCGAGGAACACGCTCTCGAGCGTCACCTGCTCGGGCCGGAGCTCGGTGAGGTACAGCCCCCGGTCCGCCAGCGCCTTCGTCACCAGGGCCGCATCGCTCGGCGGCCTTCGAACCCGAATCGCATCTCCATCCAGGGACGCCTCTATCCCGGCCTGGCCGAGCGCCCGTACGCCGGCGGCCGGATCCTCGAGCTTCACGGTGAGGCTGGTCACGCCCCCCTTCGACAGCACGTCCGAGACGGATCCGGAGGCGATTAACCTGCCGCGGGACAGGATGGCGACGTGGTCGCAAATCTGCTCGACCTCCCCCAGGAAATGACTCGAGAGGAACACCGTCCTCCCCTCGTCGCCGAGGCGGCGAAGGAGGTCCCGGACGTGCTTGATGCCGGCGGGGTCCAGGCCGTTGGCCGGCTCGTCGAGGATGAGGACCTCCGGATCGCGCAACAGGGCAGCGGCGATCCCCAGCCGTTGCTTCATGCCCAGCGAGTATGTCTTCACGCGATGATCGGCTCGCGCGGTGAGTCCGACCCGCTCGAGGACGTCCTCGACGCGCCCGTCCCCGATGCCGTCGAGCCGCCCCAGGAGCCGAAGGTTCCGCCGGCCGGAGAAGCCGGGAAAGAGGGTCGGCGCCTCCACGATCGAGCCCACCCGGCGGATCACCGACCGGAGGCCGGCCGTCGAGTCGGCCCCAAGCAGGCGGCACCTCCCCGAGGTGGGCCTGACCAGGCCCAGCAGGCAGCGGATCGTGGTGGTCTTCCCCGAACCGTTGGGCCCGAGGAACCCGAAGACGCCCCCTTGCGGGACCGAGAGGTCCAGGCCGTCGACCGCGACGGGACTTCGGCCCCGGAGCTGCCGGAACTCCTTCCGAAGGCCCTCCACCTCGATGACCGTCACCCCAGCTCCTCCCGTGGGTTCGGGCATCCTGACGCGGAGGGGCGTCCGGCGCAACAGGTTTCCCCCCGATGGCTCGATGGCCGAAGCGAAAAGCCGGGGCGGCCAGCCCGCGCCTCCCGGCTTTCGCCGGTATAGATTCGGTCGCGCCCATGAGCGACCGCCGCGAGGAGCTGCGCACCCCGCATCCCCCAGCGTCGGCCGAGTTCGGACACGTCGTTCCGGGCGGCCCCGCCCATCGGTACCCGCCCTCGGGACCGGTCGACGTCCGGAAGTTCACCGTGGGGCGGTACGACAACAACGTCTACGTCCTTGCCTCCGGTGGCCAGGCACTGATCGTCGACGGTGCGGCGGAGCCGGCGCGCATCATTTCGGAGGCAGAAGGACTGGACGTCGTGGGGATCGTGCAGACCCATGGACACCACGATCACGTCGGCGCGCTCCACGCACTCGTGGAGATGCTGGACGTCCCGGTGCTGGCTCACCCGGGCGACCCGATGCCCGTCGCCGCCGAGGTGCTCCGGGATGGCCAGAGGCTGGTCGTCGGGAGCGCCGTCATCGAGGTCCTGCACACGCCGGGCCACACGCCGGGAAGCGTCTGCTTCCACGTGGAAGGATTCCTCGTCAGCGGCGACACGCTGTTTCCCGGCGGCCCGGGGAACACCCGCGGAGATCGCACCGACTTCGATCGGATCATGGAGAGCCTGGACCGCCTCTTCCGGCTCCCCGATGAGACAAGGGTCCTGCCGGGCCACGGCCTCGACACCACGCTCGCTCGGGAGCGTCCATACCTCGAGGTGTGGCGCGCCCGCGGCTGGTGATCCTCAGCGGCCCCGAAGCGGTCCTGATCGAAAGTCGGCACGGTGGGGTAGCATTCCGGGACGCCCCGCGAAAGAAGAGAGACGCCCGTGCAGCGCAGCCGCTTCATTTCGACGGCGATGGCAGCCGCAGTCCTGGCAGCAGCACTCTCGGGGCCCGCGGCGGCCGCCTCGGCTGCTCCGTGGATCCTGGAGCCCGGAGGGGGCCCCGCATTCGCCCGCCGGTGACCTCAGGCACGGCCAACCTCTCGCGGCGAGCTCCTCGTGGACGAACATGCTCTCGGTCGCGCTCGGGGATGCGTTCCCCGAATGGTCGTCCGCGCGTTTCGGCCAGGTCCGTACGGACCGCCGCTTCGTCCTCGCCGGCCTGCAGGACCAGGTCGCCGCCGGCCTCCTCGGGGACCAGCCGACCCGGGGCCAGTTGGGCCTGGCGCTGCGGATGCGCCACTGCTGGGGAACCGGCGTCATCTGAGGCGCCGCGAGCCGCTCTCGCAGTCATGACGGATCGAAACAGAACGCGGCGAGGGCGAATCACGGCCCGAGCCACCTCGGGGCTGACCGAGGACGCGGTCTTCCTTCAGCACCGTGACGCATCCTTCACCGGCACCGACCCCTGGCGGGCCCTGCGGATCCTCTCGGAGTTCGTGGACGGCTTCGACGCGCTCGCGACCATTCCGCGTGCGGCGAGCGTCTTCGGCTCGGCACGCATCGACGAGTCGGACGCGATGTACGAGGCCGCCCGCGCGGTCGGGCGCGCGCTGGCCGAGGCGGGTTTCGCGGTCATAACGGGCGGAGGGCCGGGTGTGATGGAGGCGGCGAACCGAGGCTGTGCGGAGGCCGGGGGGCTGTCGATCGGATGCAACATCGAGCTCCCGTTCGAGCAGGGAATGAACCGCTACGTCGATCTCGGAATCGACTTCCGGTACTTCTTCGTTCGCAAGACGATGTTCGTCAAGTACGCGGAGGGGTTCGTCGTCTTCCCCGGGGGCTACGGGACGCTGGATGAGCTCTTCGAGGCGCTCACGCTCATCCAGACGGGAAAGGTCCAGCACTTCCCGCTCATCCTGTTCGGGTCGGGCTACTGGACGGGGCTGCTCGAGTGGCTGGGCACGCGCCCGCTGACGGAGGGGAAGATCCTCCCCGAGGACCTCGAACTGTTTCGCATCACCGACGATCCTGCCGAAGTCGTCCCCCTCTTCGCCGAGGTCCTTCGGCACCGGGGGCGGGACAGCTCGCCGCGGGAGGAGCCGCACGTGAAACCGGCGAAGGCGGACGCGCAGTAGCGGAAAGGTCGAGCCGATTCGGCCCCACCCCATCAGGCCGGCGGCGGCGCCTCGACCCAGTCCCGAGTGAGGAACAGCCAGAACGCGAGGCCCGCGTAGCGCCCGTAGCGCCGGAAACGCCGGAGGATGGCCGAGTCCTTCACCTCCTTGCGGCGCCTGAGCCGCGCGTAGGTGGGTCTCGTCCAGGAGTCGAGGATGAGGGGCGAGTAGCGTCCGAGCATCATCATCGTGTGAGCCGCCGCGTACGGTCCCACGCCCGGAAGAGCCTGCAGGCGGGCCGAGACCTCCTCGTCGGAGATCTCCTCCGGTCCGGCACGGCCGAGGCTCTCGAGATCGACCCGCCCCTCCGCGACCGACTCGGCCAGTTGAAGCAGGTAGGCCCCGCGATAGCCCGCCCGGGCGACGTCCCTATAGAAGCCCAGCCCCGCGCCGGCCATCGCCTCCGGGGTGGGGAAGGCGCGACCCGCGGGTCCAGTCGCCGGAGCGCCCGGCGCCGAGGCTCCCAGGTGCTCGACCAGCGCCGTGACCATCCGGATGGTCGCGCCCCACGCGCAGTTCGTGGTGCAGATCGACTTCACGACCTCCTCGAAGACCGTCTGGCTGCGGATCATCCGGCCAGCCCCCGCGGTCACCCACGAGAGGTCGGGGTCGGCGGCCGCCCGCTCGTAGAACGCCGAGAGGTCCTCGTCCAGACGAAGGATGTGCGCCACGGCCTTCATCGTTTCCCCCGCCGTTCGAGCACCGACGGGCCGGCCGAGGATGGTGACCTGACCGAAGCCCGGCCGGCCCGAAGCGATTCGGACCGTCCTTGGTCTGCTCGCCGGGAGGCTAACAGTGACTTCGAAGAGGCGGGCTTCCTCGTCGACTCGCATGGGAGGAAGCTCCGCCACCCCGTGCGAGACGAAGGTGCGCCAGAGGTCGATAGGCTCCCCGCCGGGACCGACGAGGGGGAAATCCAGCCGCATCGGTCTCCCGCGAAGCCCTACCAGCTTCCCCCCGGAGAGCGGGCGAGGTTGGGCCTCAGGACGAACAGGCCCTGCTCGATGCCGCTCGCGATCACGAGGCCGCTCTCGAAGAACGGGTAGTTCCCCCACATGCCGTTGAAGGCGGCATTGTTGCTCTGGGGGTAGATGTCGAAGAAGGCCACCTCGCGTGGCCCGGGGGCGAGGATGCGAAGCCCGCCCTGATAGTTGCTCTCGTAGATGTACTGCCCCTTCACGTACAGATTGTGGTCGATGACGCCGATGGGGCCGAGGAAGAACGACTCCACGAACGGCACGTCGAGGTCCTCCACGTTGAAGAAGCGTGTCTTGTAGTTGTGCCCGAAGTTCAACTCGTCCAGCTCGTCGTCCAGGACGAACAGCCGGCTGTCCTCGGTGAGCCATCCCTGATGCGTGTAGCCCGACTGCGCGTAGGTCGTCCGGGAGACCATCGACGGATTGGCGTGGTTCGTGACGTCGACGATGGTCAGCGAGTCGGTGTTCGCGGCAAAGCAGATCTCGCGTCCTTGGTACGTGGCATCGGGACCGTCGTAGAGAACGCACTGCGTCTCGTGGGTGTAACCGTCGTCTTGGAAGCATCCGGCGAACCTGGGCCTCAGCGGGTTCCGCACGTCGACGATGTGGAGGCCACCCATGCAGGTGTTCGTTCCGACCGCGTAGGCGAAGCCCGTGTCCTCGTTCACGTCGACGGTGTGCGAGTTGCTCATGCCGTTGTAGTGCTGGGTCTCGGAGAAGGTCACCGGCGGGTTGCTCACGTCTCGGAGCTGCGTGAGGTCGAATATCTGCATCCCGTGGTTCGAAGCCTCGCTAACGATGAACGCGTGATCGTTGTAGACATCGACGTCGCGCCAGAGGGATGCGACCGAATGTGCCGGAAGGTTCCCCAGGTAGACCGGAGCCGTCGGGGTGCTTATGTCGACGAAGGAGGTTCCGGTGTTGCGCCCGATGATGGCGTACTCCTTGCCCGTTTGCGGGTCGGTCCAGCCCCACAGGTCGTTCGTGTTCGCTCCGCCGCCGATCTGCGAGATGGGCAGGAACGACATCAGGTCCACGCGCTTGCAGGGATAGGCTCCGGCCATTCCGCCCCGGCAACGCGTCAAGCCCAGCGGGGCGAGGTCCTCTACCGGCTTGCGGTCGGCCAGGAACGAGGACCGGTTCGCGAGGTCGGCCCCGTCGGGCTCCTGGGCGCCTACACGGAGCTGGCTGCCCCAGATGAGCCCCAGGGACACGAAGATCGAGAACAGTGCCAACGAGCGGGCGTTGCGGGATTCTGAGAGCCTCGCGAACACTGAGTACCTCCCTGCGGCCAGGCGGACAGGACGACGGGACCCGCAGTCTATCGGAGCTTCGGCTTCAACGCTTCGCCGGTGGGCGTGCTCGGCTCCATGATCACGCGCATGCCGTAGACGAAGACGATCGACCCGCCCACCCAGCCTCCGAACAGGAGCGCCACCCAACCCAGCACCGCGACCAGCATGGCGCCGAGCGAGACCTCGTCGACGTCGTATCCGCGTCGAAGAAGGATCGCCGCGAGGAGGAAGATCAGGGTGGCTGACACGGTCGAGATCCAGTGGATGGTGGCCGTCCGCTTGAGCGGCGTCGCGCCCCGGATACGAACGTAATCGAGGAAGCCCGTGAGAATCGTCCCCGCCGCGAAGACGAGCCCAGCGACGAGGGCGAGGAAGCCGCCCCGGACCATGTCCGCCTCGGAGACCCCGAACCAGCCGAGGACGGTGAGAGCGGTTCCTACCGTGAACGCCCCGACGGTTGCATCGGTGAAGGGCGGATGTGAGGGATGCCCCGGAAACCCGCGAAGGAGCTGGAGCAGGCGCTTCATAGGCGCCGGCTCGTCCACTGGGCGAGCGCGCCGACACCCTCGCGTTGGCCCTCTCCGCCCGCAAGCCCCCCGATGAGACCGCTTCCCGTCAGGGCCCTGAGCTTGAGCTTCTCGCCGTCCGTGGTGCGCAGACGGATCGTGATGGGCGTGGCACCCAGGACCGCCGTCGTCGGTGTCCAGTCCGCCCCGGCGCCGTCGATGTCGGCCGACACGAGGGCGTCCGGGGAGATCGACCGGGGTGCCCCCTTCGCCTGTGTCTTCCTGTCGAGCGACTGGAGCAGCAGGCGTCGATCGGTCACGCCGATCGCGTAGAGCTCGCCACTGAACGTGCGCTGATGGGTCGCGGCGATGAGGCCGAGCAGCGTCTCACCCGCGGCGAGGCGCCACTCCAACAGGGGCCGCACGATCGCGGCGAAGTCCCCGGCCATAGCCCACTCTATCGACCGACGCCTCGGTGCTGTCAAGCTCGAAGGTGTCTGGACGAAGGAGGCGACATGAGAGACCCCACTTTCGGGCTGCTGCACCCCGGTGAGATGAGAGCAACGCTGGGATCGGAGCAGCGGCGGCGGGGCAGCGTCGTGCTGTGGGCGTCGTTGGGCCGCAGCACGGACACGGCCCGTCGGGCTGAGTTGGCGGGTCTGTCCGACGTCGGATCGGTGGGCGAGCTATCGCGCCGCAGCGACGTGATCTTGTCCGTCTGCCCGCCACACGCGGCCCTCGACTTGGCCTGCTCGGTCGCCGGCTTCGACGGAGTTTTCGTGGACGTCAATGCTGTCTCTCCGGCGACGGCCAAGGCGGTCGCGGACTCAATCGAGGCGAGTGGCGGCCGGTATGTCGACGGCGGGATCGTCGGCGCGCCCCCCCGCGCCCCGGGGACCACGTGAATTTCCAGCTGGCCGAGGACGATGTGGCTCGGACTGCCGACGCCTACGGGAACAACTACGAGCGTCTCCAGCGCCTCAAGCTCGAGTACGACCCGGGCAACCTGTTCCGCGTCAACCGCAACATCTCTCCGGCTCCCTGACGGCCAGCCAGGGAGTCACAGGCCGTTCGCGACTCGGCCTCTCGGGGCGCCACCAGCTGTCCCAGAGCGGTCGAGAGCGAGCGCCCAGGGCGACCGAGAGGAGGTACATTACGGACAGCATTCCCGAGGAAAGCGCAGGAGACGACATGAGGATGAGGCTGA
The DNA here is from genome assembly GCA_013817655.1 of Actinosomnolentus pattersoniae (SeqCode). Taxonomy (GTDB): domain Bacteria; phylum Actinomycetota; class UBA4738; order UBA4738; family UBA4738; genus JACDCJ01. The sequence continues at coordinate 5,224 of JACDCJ010000005.1, read as the reverse complement.
TGGGCGTGATCGTGGCGGTCCTTGCGGTTGGCTCAGCGGCATGTGGCGGATCCGACGGTGGCGAGGGTTCCACGGAGGCGGGTGGATCCCCGGGGGTGCCTGCCGCGACGAGCTCCGCAACGACCTCCGCCACCACCTCTGCCACGCCTCCGGCAGAGGTCAACGGGTCGGGTGCCTGCGCCCTGGTCACTCAGGACGAGGCTGCCGAAGTTCTCGGCTCGTCAGTTCCGCCCGCGAGCGAGAGCACGTTCTCCATTCCGTTGGGTGGAACTTCGCTCGAGGAGCAGCTCTGCCTCTTCGGATCCGAGGTGCTCGTCGCCCGTCTGGACCTCGGGAGCGCCGCACCCGCTCTGTTCGCGCAGTACAGAGCCTCGCTCGAGTCCGAATCGGATTTCGAGCAGGCCAGCGGCGTAGGCGACGAGGCATTCTTCGCGAAGGGCCAGCTCGCCCTTCGGCAGGGCGAGACCGGCCTGATCGTGGACGTCGGTCAGAACACCGGCTCAACCCCCGGAGAACAGGAGAAGGAAAAAGCCCTCGCCGCGATAGCGCTCGGGCGTCTCTGAGCCTGGACAGCTCGAATCATTCGCGACGCGGATCCCGCCGGCAGCTCGTCAGAGCCGCGCCGGGCGCTCGGCGTGCGCCTCTCGCAACTTCGCGCTGAGCTCCCGCATCACGGCCAGCGCGGCGTCCGGACGCTCACGCAGGATGCGCTGGAACCTCTTCCGGTCGATCGACAGCGTCCTGACGTCACCCTTGGCCACCAGGTTCGCCATCCTCGGTTGCTCGTCGAGAATGGACATCTCGTCGAGGATGTAGCCAGGACCGCGGCGTGCGACTTCGTCGGCTCGTCCCTGCCGTCCCAAGATCACCCGAACCTGGCCTGACACCACGACGTGCATGTCGTCGCCTGGCTCGTCCTGTTCCGCGATGACGGTGCCGTCGACGTAGACGTTCTCCGACGTCGCCTCGGCCACGTGCTTCAGGTCGGCCGGCGAGAGCTCGCGAAATAGCTCGACCTTCTGCAGAGCCATCATCCGGTCCATCAGTGACAGGGTCGCACGGGTCTCCACGGGCCCATCTTCGCTCAGCGTGCGTCGAGCCGCCTCCCGAACGGTGGGGTCGGGATCCTGTCGGGCCAGGGGTCGGAGCGCCTCCCGAAGGCCGGCGTCGGTGAAGGCTCCCGCAGCGAAGGCGGCGCAGGCGCGGATCCATGGGTCGTCCTCCGCAAGCATCGATCGAACGACCACGCCGTCCGCCGGCTTCGTTGCAGGCACCGGCTCCCAGATCGGAAGTAGGGGGCGGACCAGAGCCGGCTCGGACAGCGCTTCCAGCGTTTCCAGCGCGTTCGCCCGTTGGTTGGGGTCCCGGCTGGCCAGGTCCTGGAGGGCCATGTCCACTGAGGCATGGTCGCCGAGCGGGGCAAGGGCATGAACGGCGTGTTCGGCGTGTCGGAGAGCCCGGTGTCGAAGGCCGGCCCCCAGGAGCTGAACACGGTCGTCGGAAACGGGGCTCATCGCCCGCCAGAGGCCGTGATAGTGGAGCGCCCGTTCCTGCTCCGTCATGGCGTAGGAGCGAAGGACCCGCGGGTCGGCAGTCGGCAGTCGAACCAGGGCGGCCAGAGCCGTCGCCTCTCGCTTGTGGTCGTCCAGGTACTGAGTGAGGCGGCCGGCGATCTCGTCCCCAAGCGAGACCAGGGCATCGGCCACGGCATCGCGGACGGTGGGGTCCTCGTCGGCGAGCGCACTCAGCAGCGGGTCAGCCGCGACAGCGGAGCCGAACGCGGGAAGGCCACGGGCGGCCGCCCGTCGGACGGCCGGATCCTCGTCGTCCAGGCCCGCGACGTGGAGATCTGGTTCGAGCGCGAGCTCCGTTAGCGCGGAGATCGCGGCGGCGCGGGCCTCCGGCACCGGGGAGAGCGCGGCCTTCGCCAGCGTTGTTCGGGCTTTGGAGGGGTCGCCTAACCGCACCAGGGCCGCCGCCGCTCGAACCCGGGTTGCCACGCTGGGGTCCGCCAGCAGCCGACGCAGCCGGGCGGCCACCTCGTCGTCCCATTCGCCCCACAGCGCGGCCACGTCCGCGGCCGATGCCCGGACCTCCGGCTCGGGGTCGTCGAGCAATCCGAGCGCGGATCGGACAACCGTCCGCTTCCTTGACCGCCCCGCCAGCTGGAGCGCCGCCAGGCGCACGCCGGGGTCTTCGTGGTCGAAGTTGTCGGGAGGAGGGTCAGCTGCGGCCGCCCCTGGAAGCTCGGCGAGGATCTCCATGGCGATAGTCCGCGTCAGCGGATCCGGGTCCGACGCAGCCTGGGCGAGGACAGCGTAGGCAGCCCGATCCACGGCGAATCCGCCGAACGGCTCCTCCTCAGGGATGAAGACCTCGGGCCAGCCCGCACGGAGTGCGTCGACCAGCGATCCCGAATACGAGCGCCTGACCTTCCATCCCGCCACGGCGGCCGCCAACGCTATCCCGGCGGCGACCAGGTAGAACTGTGTCGTCGAGAGCAGCTCCTGAGTCACCAGCAGGATCAGCCCGGCCAGCACCACCCCCACTTGCGCCAGTCCCCCATCCATGAAGGCCCGAACCTGCTCCCGGCGTTCGGGAGGAACCACGCCGCGAAGTGCCTGCCAGCCCGTGAGCCACACACCATTGAGCCAAACGAGCTGGGCGAACCGCAACCCCACGATCGACTGGAAACCGGGAACCAACGCGAGTGCGAGGAACCCCACCAGGTAGATGATCGGCAGACCGAGGACCATCGTGGGAACGCCAAGCTTGGCAAAGAGCCGGTTGGCCACTAGCAGGGATACGAGGAGAGCGGCCGCGTACGTGATCCCGGTGAACAGCCCCAGGAACCCGGCCAGGCTGTCGGGGTCCGGATAGCGGACGGTCACGGTCTTGGCGAACGGCAACGACAGGGTGTAGTAGAGGATAGTGAGCATGGCCGCCCCCACGGACATCCAGCGCAGAAGCGTGGAGGCACGAACGAACCGGTACCCCTCCCGAGCAGCTTCGAGCATCCCGGGGGCCTTGGGCCTCGGTCCCGACAAGCGCTTCCGGCGCGACCTGCCGCTCGCGACGTAGCCCGCCAGCAGGCCCGTCGCCACGAGGCTCGCCGCCCAGACCAGCACGAGGTTCTCGGCGTGGAGCCAATGAGCCAGCGGGGCCGTCAGCAGGCCGCCAACGGCGGTCCCGAGGATGACCGACGCGCCGTAGAGGGGAAAGAGTCGCTTCGCCTGGCGCGTGTCGTGAACCATGCCGGCCAGCGCCCAGGTGTCGATGCTGAGCACGATCCACAGCACCATCATCGCGAGCCAGAGCGGCGGGTAGACCCAACGCGCGTCCACGAAGAGGAGCCCTCGAAGAGCCAGGACGCACAGAGCCATGGCCAGGGGCAGCAACACGAGGACTCGGCGAGCTGACGCGCGGGTCAAGCGCGAACCTAGGACGAGGGTGGCCGGGATCGTGATCAGACCCACCGCGATGTACATGACCGGAAGGTTCCGCGGACCGAAGCGGGTGAAGAAGAGGGATTCGATGGCGTTCCCTCCGATGGCGAATCCCGACCAGGCGATGAACATGAGCGTGAGCAGAAGCGCGACCGTCCGCTCCTCGCCGGGATGTACCTTGAACAGCTTGGCCAGCCGCCGCATTGCCGGCTATTCGTCCTGCCTGGCGTAAGCGATGGCTTGTTCGAGGCTCAGGGCCCGACCCTCATCCCAGGCTGTATGGATCTCGTCATCGGACAGCTTCTCCCGGGCTTGCTCCCGCGGCTCTGGAAGGTGGATCAACTCCGGTGGGGCCTCGCCCCCCACGGTCTGCGCTGCGGCCAGTTCGATAGCCAACGGCAGACCGTCAAGCCGGGCGCAGAGCTCGGCGACGGTCGCGGCGTTCTCCTCGGAGATCTCGAAGGACGGTTGGGCCGCTCGGGCTCGGTCGGCGAACAGCCCAACAGCCTCGTTCCTCTTGAGCGACTGAACGTCGGACCCTACCGCCGGCAGACCGAGGGGAGGCACCGGAAACTCCTGCTCTCCCGAGAGGTTCAGGCGGGTGCGGCTGGTGACCAGGACATCGGTACGGGGCGCCCCCTGAAGCACCTCCGCGACGACCGGAGCCGCCGTAACCACCTGTTCGAAGTTGTCGAGGATGAGCAGGACGCGCCGCTCGCGCAGGTGTTCCATCACCGTCGTCAGGGCCGGCCGGTCCGGCTGCTCCTTGAGTCTCAGGGATTGCACGATCGAGGAAGCGACGAGCCCCGAGTCGCGGATGGGGGAAAGGTCCACGAAGAAGACTCCGTCGCAATAATCGCCAGCCCGCCTTAGCGATGCCTCGAGCGCCAGTCGTGTCTTCCCGGTCCCTCCCGGCCCGACCAGTGTCACCAGCCGGTTTCGGGCGACCAGCGCTTCCAGGTTCGCGAGCTCGCGCTCACGGCCGACGAAGGTGGTGAGCGCGATCGGCACATTTGTTGGTACTTCCAGCGTCTTGGGGGGCGGGAAGTCGCTCGGGAGCCCCTCGATCACAAGCTGGTGTAACCGCTGAGGCTCGTCGAAGTCCTTTAGCCGGTGCTCTCCAAGGTCTCGGATATCCACCCCGGCGGGAAGCTTCCCTTGGACCAGCGCTTTGGTTGCCTCCGACAACAGGACTTGCCCCCCGTGGCCCGCAGCGGAGATGCGCGCCGCTCGATGGACGTCCAGCCCGACGTACTCGTCTCCGCCAAGCCGCCCCTCGCCGGTGTGCATCCCCATGCGGACCCGGATGCGGCCGTCCTGCGGCCAGGGATGCCCAGCCAGCTTCCGCTGCGCGTCGCAACAGGCGGCTACCGCATCCACCGCTGATGTGAACACGGCGAAGAAGGCATCACCTTCGGTCCGAAGGTCGATACCTCCGTGATCGCGGATGGCCCCCCGGAGGATCGCTTGGTGTTCCTCCAGGGCCTGGATCCATCGGGCTCCCAGCGTTCGGGCCTGGTTGGTGGACCTCTCGATGTCGGTGAACAGAAACGTGACGGTGCCGGTGGGCAGGTCCGTCATTGCGATTCCCTTCTCACCGGCCGCATGGTAGCGGGACCCGGGTGGTCGGTTCTAGACGTCGGCTCCCTGGGCTTGGTGGCGGAGGGAGCAGGCCGTTCGCATCCCGACGTTCGGTGCCCGGGGTGGGATTCGAACCCACACGGCCCTCGAGGGGCCCAGGGTTTTTAAGACCCTCGCGTCTCGCCATTCCGCCTGTC
>JACDCJ010000080.1 GCA_013817655.1 Actinosomnolentus pattersoniae (SeqCode) | reverse complement strand
GTTGGATCCCCTTGGCGAGCGCTTCGGCTACGACATCTGCGCGACCGCGTCGTGTCAGGTCTATCAGGGCCTCGGCGTCGCCGACGGCCCCTTCGGCGCGCGGTGGCGAGCGGCGGTGGACGCGACGGCCGGACAGGTCCTGTTCTCGGATGGAGCGCCGGCCGACACACTGTATTTCTCCACATCGAACGGCCGGACCTACGGCAACGACGAGGTCTTCGGGACGCCGCCGGTTCCCTACCTTCGTCCGGTCGAGGAACCGGACGACACGGCGTCGCCTCTGTCCGCTTGGCGCCTTCGGATCCCACTCGCGGACCTCGCGCGTTTCCTTCGTGCGGGGGGTCAATGGTCGAACGTCCCGGTCGCATCCGTCCGGCGCTCGGGGCCGCAGGTCATCGTCTCCGGCGGCGGGTCGACCGAGACGTTCGATGTCGAGGAGTTCCGCGACCACCTCAACACCTGGGCGGAATGCCTCGACCCGGGGGCCTACCCACCGGCCGGCGAAGGAGGGCAACGGTTGCCACAGACGATCCCATCGAGGTGGTTCTCCGTCGCTGTGGACGGGGCCGAAGCCGTCCTGGAGGGGCGGGGCTGGGGTCATGGGGTCGGCATGGTGCAATGGGGCGCCTACGGCAAAGCCGCCCGCGGGCTCGCCTACGACGACATCCTTGCCGCGTACTACGGCGGACTTCGTCCGCAGCCACATCCGGCGCCCGACGTCATCCGGGTCGGGCTGGCGACCGGCCTGCTCTCGGTGACCGTCGACGGCACGGCGGGAACCTCAGTGGAGGGCGCCGCGGTTGGGCCCGGGCCGTGGTCCGTCGCGAGCGCCGGGGCGCTGACGGTGCACGCGGCGGACCCGCCGCCGAGCGCGATCGAAGCGGGAGAGCTCAGGAAGGCGCCCATGCTGGTTCGCGCCGGACGAACGCTTCGTGTCTCGCTGGAGCTCCCCCAGCTGTCGGTCGCGCAACTGATCGTGCGGGTGGGGGTCGACGAGGTCCCCCTCACGCCCCGGAGCACGTACCGGGCCGGAACTGTGACCCTGGAGGGAATCGTGCCGGCCACCCTGCCCTCGGGCGTCTTTCCAGTCCGGGCGGTGGTGACGGACGGGGTGGACGTGGTGCGAACTCCCGCCGTGGACGTGCGGGTCATCGGCGCCTTCTCGACATCCGGCGGCCCTTCGCCGGGGCAGGTGCTCCCCTCTGGATTCACCCCGGCTCCGGAAGAGCCGGGGGCGGGCGCAACGAGCTCCGCATCGTCCGAGCGGGACGGCCCGGACGCGGGCGCCTTCCTGTTGTTCCTCCTGCTTGGCGCGCTCGCGGCGGCATGGGCCGTGTCCATCGCGCGACGGACCCCTGTCCGGCGGGCGCCGGAGCCGCCCCCGGAGGCGAAGACTCCCCCGGAATCCACCCCCGACGAGCCGGAGGGCGGCTGGTAGCATGCCCGTTGCGATGGCAGCGGTATGTGACGTGTGCGGAAAGACCCCCGGATTCGGGATGAAGGTCTCCCATTCCCACCGCCGGTCGAACCGGCGGTGGGATCCGAACGTCCAGCGCGTCCGCGCCATGGTGGAGGGCGTTCCTCGCCGCATCCACGTGTGCACGAAGTGCCTGAAGGCGGGCCGCGTCACCCGCGCCGTCTGAGGACCTCCGCAGCGTTTCGACTTCCCGTTCGAAGGCTCCAGCCGGGATCCACCGGCCCGATCCCGCGGCCGACCCGCGGCGCGTGACGTATCGCCTCGGTGACGAAGGCCTTCGCCTTCACCACGGCATCGAACCGGTCGTCGCCACGGGCCAGGTGGGCGGCCACGGCTGCCGAGAGAACGCACCCAGTTCCGTGGGTGTGGACGCTGTCGATGCGCTCGCCCCTGATCCACTCGGTACGATCGCCGTCGGCGTAGAGATCGTCGGCCTGCCCCCCCTCGAGGTGCCCTCCCTTGACCAGGGCGGCGGCGGCTCCCATGGCCAGGAGCCGTTCGGCCGCGCGTGGCATATCCCGCTCGGTCGTCACGTCGAACCCCACGAGACCTCCCGCCTCCGCCAGGTTGGGGGTCACGAGCGCCGCGAGCGGCAGCAACTCGTTTCGCAGGGACTCCACGGCGTCCTCCCTGAGGAGCCGGTAGCCATGCTTCGATACGAACACGGGGTCGACGACCAGGTTGCGGATCCGCAACTCCTCGAGCGCCCCGGATACCGCCGAGATGATCTCGGCAGAGGACAGCATGCCCGTCTTCGCGGCGTCCAGCCCGATGTCTCCGGCGACGGCCCGGATCTGCGCCGCGACGATGTCCGCGGGCATGTCGGAGGCAGCGCTCACCTCCTGTGTGTTCTGCACGGTGACCGAGGTGATCGCGCTCGTTCCCCACACGCCGAGCACGGCGAACGTCTTCAGATCGGCCTGGATGCCCGCACCGCCCCCGGAGTCCGATCCCGCGATCGTCATGGCTCGGGGAGGCGACTCAGCCGGCAAAGTGGTCCCACCCCAGCGGCTCGAGTTGCCGCTCGCCGTCGGCTCCAACGGCGACCAGATCCGGCCCCTCGGTGATGACGCCGATCTGCGTCAGGGCCGTGGCGAACCGGTCCTCGAGCCGCTCGGCCGCCGGCTCGACGGCGTCCTCGGGCAAAGTGGCGAGCAACTCGTAGTCCTCTCCCCCACCCAGCGCGATCGCGAGGGCATCCAGACGAAAGGCATCAGCCACCTCCCGGACGCCCGGAGCCACGGGCAGGCTCGCGAGGGAGAGCCGGACTCCGACGCCGCTCTCCCTGCACAGCCGGCCCAGATCCATCGCCAGCCCGTCCGACACGTCGATCATCGCCGTGGCTCCGGCGGAGGCGAGCGCCTGCCCCTCCCCCACCCTCGCCACCGGCCGCGTGTGGCTCGCCACCAGGTCGCGGCCCCAGTCGGTCGACACGAGCGCCGCGACCTCGGCCGGCGGCGCGGTGGCCAACCGGAGCCCGGCCGCCGAGGCGCCCAGGGCCCCGGTCACGACGATGCGGTCCCCGGGACTCGCGCCTGAACGCGTCACGGCAGCCCCCCGGGAGACCTCTCCCGTGACGGTGACCGAGACGACGATCCGCTCGGCCCGCGAGGTGTCTCCTCCGACGACCGCCATGGCGTAGGCGTCGGCTCCCTCCCGGATCCCGCCGTACAGCTCAACGACCCACGACGCCGGCAGATCGGCCGGGATCGCCAGGGCGACGAGGCCGTATCGCGGACTCCCGCCCATCGCCGCGACGTCGCTCACGTTGACCGCAACGGCCTTGTACCCGAGGTCGTGCGGAGAGACGAGGCGGCGGTCGAAGTGGACGTCCTCGACCATCATGTCCACCGTGAGGATGCCGAGGTGGGGCCCCATCTCCACGAGCGCGGCGTCGTCGCCCGGTCCCAGAAAGACGCCCGGGGCGTCGCCCGACAGGATTCGACGAAGCACCGAGACCAGGTCGTCCTCGGAGTGCCCGCTCACGATGAGCGACTCCCCGGCGAGGGATCACCCGGACTGCCAGAGCCACTGACCATGTCCTCGACTGTAGCGAGAAGCTGACCGAACGGATACGCGTCGAGACGCCCATCGGCACGGAGTCGACAGCTCCCTTTCGCTACACTGCTGTTTTCCCGAGAATCGAGGAGCCGGACCCGTGCGTGCCGACAAGATCCATGACAATCCCACCTCCGATGAGCTTCGGGCGTTCACCGAGCAGATGCCGAACAGCCGGATCACCGAGTACGGGAACGTCAACGTCCAGACGCGCGTGACGTCCCGCAGCGCCGGCTCGACGTTCATCGTGACCGACGATCCCGGGATCACCGAGCAGAAGACCATCACGCGGGAGCAGTTCGACCGCCTCGCCAAACGGCAGGACGACTACGTCGCCGGGTGCGAAATGATCGTTGTGGACGGCTTCATTGGGAACGTCCCCGAGTTCCGGACGGCGGCACGCCTCAGCATCGAGAAGGCGAACGCCAACATCGCCGGCATGCAGCAGAAGCTCTACTACGACCGGGACGGCGGGGAGCCTGAGGTACAGGTCATCTACACGCCCGGGCTGGTGCCGGAGGGATATCCGGACGATCGCTGCATCGCGGTCGACCTCGAGAATGGCGTAACCCGTGTCCTGGGCTCGGATTACTTCGGCGAGTCGAAGAAGGGCGGTCTCCGGATGTGGAACCGCATCGTCTACGACCGCGGCGGCCTCGCTCTTCACGCAGGCTGCAAGGCGATCCCCGTCAACGGCTCGGAGAAGGTGTTCCTCATCATCGGCCTGTCTGGAACGGGAAAGACCACCACAACCTTCACCGCGCAGAACGATTCCCTCCCCGTCCAGGACGACTTCGTCGCGCTCATGCCGGGCGGCAAGGTCTACGCCACCGAAGAAGGGTGCTTCGCGAAGACGTTCTCCCTCGACCCCGAGTTCGAGCCGAACATCTACGGCGCCGTGACGAGGCCGGGGTCGTACCTGGAGAACGTGTACCAGGACGAGGGCGGTAAGGTGAACTTCTTCGAGACCTCGTACACGAAGAACGGGCGGGCGGTCTTCTCCCTCGACGACCTGGGACGGGTCCGCGACGCCCGGGACATCGGATCGGTGGACTACCTCCTCATCCTGAACTGGAACGAGAACATCGTTCCCGCGGTGACGCGGCTCACCCGGACCCAGGCGGCCGCCTATTTCATGCTCGGTGAGACCACCGGGACTTCGGCCGGCGGAGTGGCCGAGGAGGGGAAGTTCCTGCGGGTCCCGGGCACCAATCCCTTCTTCCCGCTGGGGCACGGGCTGCAGGGAAACCGCTTCCTCGAGCTGCTCGACACGCACCCTATGGAGGTCTTTCTGCTGAACACCGGGCGCGTCGGTGGCCGCGAGAGCGACGAGCGCTCGAAGAAGGTCAAGATCCCGACGTCGTCGGCCATCGTGAGGGCGATCGCCGAGCAGTCCATCAAGTGGGCGAGCGATCCGGACTTCGGCTACGAGCTGGCTGAAGACGTGCCCGACGTCGAGGACCTCGAGCTCCTCCAACCCCGTCGGCTGTACGAACGGCAGAGGCGCCTGGACGAGTACGAGCGGTTCGTGGAACGCTTCAAGCGAGAGCGCGCCGACGAGCTGCGCAAGTATCCCGTGCTGTCAGAGGACATCGTCAACGCGGCGTCCTGACCGTAGGAGGGCCTCAAGGCATGTCGGAACGGTCGGGTCCGCCGTCCGACGACACCGTCCCCTTCTCCGGAGATTCTCTTCGCGCGGAGACGGCCGGGCCGACCGGCGCGGACCTGCCACCCCCGGAGCCGCCGATCGTCCCGGTGCTCGGCGGCGTGTCGCTCGGCCGGATGGTCCTCTCGGGGCTCCTCGTCGTCGTCGGACTGGTGTGGCTCCTCGACAGCGCTGGCCTCCTCGAGGTCTCCTGGGGTGCGTTGCTGCCGGTGGCCCTCGTCGTCATCGGGCTGGCCCTGATCGCGGGGGCCCGCACGGGAAGCCATTCGGGGCTGGTGGCGGTCGGCGTGATCCTCACCGTCGTCCTGACGGTAGCCTCCGCGCTCAACATCCCGGTGGCGGGGGGCGTCGGAGAACGGACCGAGCACCCGACCAGCCTGGGACAGGTGCCAGCGAGCTATGAGCTGGCCTTCGGCTCCCTCCGCATCGACCTGAGCGACCTCCCGCTGGAAGCCGGGGACACCGAGATCACGGCGCGGGTCGGCATGGGTGAGCTGCGCGTCACGGTGCCGGGCCGGGTGCGCCTGCAGGTGAACGGCGAGGTGACGGGAGGGCAGATCGTAGTGTTCGGCGAAGAGCGAAACGGGGTCAGCGTCGAGGAGGCGTTCGTCGTCGGCTCTCCCGTGTCCGGCTCGACTCTGGTGCTGAACCTCCGAATCGGCTTCGGCTCGATCGTGGTCGAGCGATGAGCGCGGGACGTCAGGACTCCCACCCCCCGGGGTTCAACGCACAAAGCCGTCGCGCGATGGCCTTTGGGGCGTTCTTCGTGGTGATGGGTCTGGTCTTCCTCCTGGACGAGCTGCAGGTCGTCGACCTCCAGCTCTCCTACCTCCTCCCACTCCTGCTCATCCTGGCGGGAGTGGGCGTGTTCCTGGGCGGGAGGCGCCGCGCCAGGAACGCCGCGAACGCAGGCCCCGGCTTCCCGGAGGCGCGGGCCGACCAGGAGTGAACTTTGACCACTTGGGCCGAACGGCTCAGAACGAACCTAGCGCGGCAGCGGAACGCGTAAAGGGGGAGGAGATCGGGATGGGCGAAACAGTGGGAGTCAGACTCATCAAGCCCGAGGAACGGCGTGAGGGGCAGGCCACGCCGGGAATGCGACGCGAAGAAGCCATCGCCACCGACCGCATGTGGGCGGGCCTGGTCGTGACCGCGCCCGGCATGGTCTCGGGTTGGCATCATCACGGCGACTACGAGACCGCGATCTGCGTGCTCACCGGCGCGTTTCGGATGGAGTTCGGCCCCGGCGGGGGCGAGGCCCTCGAGGCCGGCCCCCGCGACTTCCTGTTCGTGGAGCCCGGGGCTATCCATCGGGAGAGCAACCCGAGCGCCGAGGACGGCACTGCCGTAATCGTCCGCTCCGGCTCTGGCGAGCCCGTGTTCAACGTCGACGGCCCTCCCCCTCGACGTGATGCTGGCGGCCGCTCGAGCCGCCGCGCACCAAGATGACATCTCCGAGGTGCACCAACTCGACACGTCCCCTCCGTAGCTCCGGCCGTTCGTCGGGCTGATCGAGGCTCTTCACGATGAGGCTCATCACTTCTGGCCCCTCGTGGCGTCGGTCCTGGGTCATGCGGTCGCTTTCGCGAGCTGAAGCGTCCGCAGAACCTCCGGCCAACCGCCTCGGAGCGGAGTCCACTCTTCGCAGGCCTCCGCGGCGGCCAACGGGTGGCTACGGCGATGTGGCGGCGCTTATCGGGCCAGCGCTCCTCTCAGGAACTCCTCGAGCCGCGGCGGCGTCGTCTTCTCGGCGGTGCGCTCGCCGGCCACTATCCGATCTCGTTGTTGGCGAACTCGCTCTCGACCAGGAGCGACGCGAACGCCTCAGAACTGCCCATGCCGTGGAGGGCGGCGTCGCTTCTGACCTCGCAGAGTTCAAGGTTCGCACCAGGAATGTAAATACCCAATATGTTCAGCGTGCTGAGTCGTGGGCCGCTGCGCGCTGACACGGGATCAAGGCTGCATCCCCGCGCGCATCCAGGACCGGAACGCCTCGATCCGGTCTTTGGGCCACGGCTCGTCACAGGGCATGTCCCCGTCCTCCAGACGCTGGAGGATTTGGGGGGCGTTGTCGCGAACGTCGGCATGCGCCCAGAGGTCGAACGCCCACTGCATGAGCGAGCGGTCCTTCTCTCGGAACAGGGAACGAACGTCGTTTTCGAAGCTCGGCGGTCCCTCTTTCATGTCGCTTCCTTTCGGTGACGGCTCGCCTGCGGGCTGCCTCAACTCGACCGGGTGCCGCTCGTGTCTTCCGGCTCGCCGGCAGGGGTCTCCAGACGCTCGACGCGCCCTTGAACCTCGCGCAGCCGGCCGGCGACCCCCTCGAGCAGAGCGACGGCGACGCTCGGGTTCCTCATGAGAAATGGCTTGAAGTACATCGTCTCGAGGACTAGGGCCTCTACGGGCTCGACCGCTATGACGGTCGCCGAGCGCCGGCTCCCCGCGAGCAGCGCCATCTCCCCCAGGAAGTCGCCCGGCCCCAGCTCGTGCACCTTCCCCCCCACATCGACGGACGCCTTCCCGGAAAGAATGACGAAGAGGCCGCCTCCCTCCTGGCCCTTGGTCACGATCCCCTCGCCTACGGCGAAGCTGCTTCGCCTGCCAACGGTTGCGATCCGTTCCAGGTCGTCGGTGGTGAGGCCCTCGAAGAACGGCACCCGGCGAAGCGCCTCGACGTCGGGCTCCGCTTCGTCGCGTATGGTCATGCGCTCCCCCGTGGTCGGCCGACGGCCATGGTGGAACATCGGCGAGTTCCCTGTCCACCCTCGCGAGTTAGCCGTCCTCCGGCGGCAGCCGCCGGTAGAAACAGGAGCCCACCCTCCATCCCGATCCTTCCTTCGTCATCTCGACCGACAGGATGGCCCGGCCGGCCTCGCTGAGGAGCCCGTATGTGTAGCGCGATACGTCCGAGGGCGCGCGGCCGACGAGCGTGCTCTCGCTCGAGGTGAGGATCGCCTGGATCTGGGGCAGCCAGAGTCCGGGCAGGCTGTCCGAGGCCACGTGTGGCGCCGCTC
>JACDCJ010000079.1 GCA_013817655.1 Actinosomnolentus pattersoniae (SeqCode) | reverse complement strand
GGAGCCGCTGGGAACGGCCCTCCCAGTCGGTGTAGTGGCCATCCTTCTCGAGGTAGGGAGCGGCCGGAAGGACGGCATCCGCATAGATGGCGAGCGGGCCCGAGGAGATGTCGATGACGACCTTGTGGGGAACGTTCTCGAGGGCGCGCCGGGCCAGCGCGCCGTCTGGGAAGTCGTCGAGCGGATCCACGCCGACGAGGAAGAGGAGGTCGATCTCCCGAGCCGCGGCCGCTTCCAGGATGGCGCTCGTGTCCCGGCCGGGGCGCTCGGGAAGGAGCGTCCCCCACGCCACCTCCACCTGGGATCGAGCGGCATCGTCCAGGATGGACCGCCCGCCCGGCAGCAGGGCGGGGTGCAGGCCGGCCCGGAGGGCCCCGCGGTCGTTCGCGCGGCGGCACAGGAACCCGAACCGTCCACCCGCGTCGGCGGCGAGCGCCGCGGCGGCTGCGACCGCTCCCGGAACGTCGGCGAGCCTCGGCCCGGCGAGGACCACCAGGTCCTCGCCCGCGTTCCGGATGACCTCTCGCGCCTCGCGGATCGCTGCGCCCTCGCCATCGGCGTCCTCCCCACCGGCTCCGAGACGGCCCAGGACGTCCGCCTCCTCGCCCGGACGGCAGAGCAGGTGGTCGGCGACGTCCCAGAGCCGCGTCCGGCGAGGGTGGACGACCACCACCCGTGCGCCCCCGTTGTGGACGGCCTTTCGGATTCGAAGGTGGAGGATGGGAAGCTCCTGTTCTGCGTCCAGCCCGGCGACGACGATCGTCTTCGCCCGCTCCACGTCGTGATAGGTGACGGGCATTCCTGCCGCCTGGGCGGCCTCGATCTCCAGGGGGACGTGCGCCGTGCCGGCCGTCCGGAAATCGACGTCGTTGGTCGCGAAGGCGGATCGGGCCAGCTTGGACAGGGCGTAGGCATCCTCGTCCGAGAGCCGCCCACCTGCGAGGAAGGCCGTCCGCGCATCACGTGCCCACGACGTGATCGCGCCCAGGGCCTCGCCGAACGACACCGGCTCCAGGCCCCGCTCTCGCAGCAGCGGCATGCTCAGGCGCGAAGGTCCGTCTGCGAACGAGAACGCGAACCGGCCCTTGTCACACAGCCACGCGTCGTTGACGTCGCGGTTGTCCCGTGCGAGGTGGCGCACCACCTCTCCCCGGCGGAGATCGACGCGGATGTTGCACCCCGAGGCGCAGTGCGGGCAGATCGTGTCGGCGGACCTGAGGTCGAACGGCCGGGCGGCGAACCGGTACGTGCGGGCGGTGAGCGCCCCCACCGGACAGATCTGGATGGTGTTTCCGGAGAAGGGGCTCTCGAAGTCCTCGCCGGGGGCGATCGAGACCTGCTCCGCCGCCCCGCGGTCGAACAGCTCGATGAACCGGTCGCCCGAGATCTGGTCGCAGAACCGCGTGCAGCGGGCGCAGAGGACGCAGCGCTCCCGGTCGAGTGCCACGAGCGGGGACAGCGGAAGCGGCTTGCGGTAGGTGCGCTTGGCCTCCCGGTACCGGCTCTCGCCCGGACCGTATTCCAGGGCCTGGTCCTGCAGCGGGCACTCTCCCCCGCGGTCGCAGACGGGACAGTCGAGCGGGTGGTTGATGAGGAGGAACTCCAGGACGGCCTCCTGGGCGTCCGCCACGTCCGCGCTCGTGAACTGCGTCTGCACGGCCATCCCGTCGGCGACAGGTGTGGAGCAGGAGGTCATCAGCTTTCGCTGCCCCTCGACCTGCACGTAGCACTGCCGGCACGCGGCGACGGGATCGAGGAGTGGGTGGTCGCAGAACCGTGGGATCTCGATGCCGAGCTGCTCGGCGGCCCGGATTATGAGCATGCCCTTGGGGACCGTCACCTCCCTGCCGTCGATCGTGAGCGTGACGGCCTCGGACGCCGCGCCGTTGCCGTCGGTCACCCCAGGACCTCCCCGAGTTGAACCTCGCGACCCTCGGGCAGCACCTGAGCGAGCGACCCGGTCGTCCCTCCCGTACGGTCGGTAACAGACGCCGCGCCCGGCTCATCCTTGAACGGGCATCTGCCCAGGCGGACGTGTTCCTCGTACTCCTCCCGGAAGTATTTGATGGAGGAGTCGATGGGCGAGACCGCCCCGTCGGCGAGCGCGCAGAACGACTTGAATAGCATGTTCTGCCCCATATCGCGCATCAGCTCGATGTCCTCGCCTCGGCCGTGGCCGTTCTCCATGCGGCCCATGACCCGGCTCATCCACCAGGTGCCCTCCCTGCACGGCGTGCACTTGCCACATGACTCGTGCGCGTAGAACTGGGTGAATCGCAGCGTGGCGTCCACGATGCAGTCCGTTTCGTCGAGCACGATCATCGCCCCGGTTCCGAGCAGCGAGCCGGCCGCCATGACCGCCTCGAAGTCCATTGGCGTGTCGAGGTGGTCCGCGGTGAGGTAGGGCGTCGAGGAGCCGCCCGGCGTCCACGCCTTCAGGGCCCTGCCTCCCGAGATGCCACCGGCGTGCTCCTCGATGAGCGCCCGAGCGGTGGTTCCCAGTGGCGCCTCGTAGTTCCCGGGCCGGTTGACCTTTCCGGATATCGAGAAGACCTTCGGGCCGGTGGACTTCTCGGTCCCGATTCCCGCGAACCACGTGGCCCCGCGGTCGACGATGTGGGGAACGCAGGAAAGCGTCTCCACGTTGTTGATGACCGTGGGGCAGCCGTAGAGGCCGTCCGTCACCGGGAAGGGGGGACGGAGGCGCGGCTGGCCCCGGCGTCCCTCGAGCGACTCGAGCAGGGCGGTCTCCTCGCCGCAGATGTACGCCCCCGCGCCCCGGTGCACTACCACGTCCAGATCGAAGTCCGAGCCGGCCACTCCTCGTCCCAGGTATCCCCGGTCGTAGGCCTCGGCTACGGCCCGCTCAACCACCGATGCCGGCCACACGAACTCCCCGCGGCAGTAGATGAACGCGGTGTGGCACTGGACGGCCCAGCACGCGATGGCGAGCCCCTCCAGCACCTGGTGGGGATCGCGCTCGAGCAGCTCGCGGTTGTTGAACGTGCCCGGCTCGCTCTCGTCGGCGTTCACCACCACGTAGACAGGCTTTCCGGTGCTCTGCGGAATGAATGACCATTTCGTCCCCGTGGGGAAGCCGGCGCCTCCCCTGCCCCGCAGCCCCGAGGCCTTGACCTCCTCGATGAGGGCCGGCGGGCTCGTGGCGAGCGCCTTGCCCAGCGCCCGGTAGCCTCCGGTCTCGAGGTACCCGTCGATCGATACCGCATCGGCGTTCCCCCAGCGTGCCGTGAGCACCGGCTCGAACTCAGGCACCGTCATCTCCCGTTGCCGACGCCGGTTGACGCTCGGGTCCCGGGAGGCTTCGCTCGCCGGAAAGGAGGCGCGAGACCTCCCGGAGGTCGCCCGGGACGCCTCCCCGGGAGGCCTCGGGAACGCGCCCCTCGCGGATGCCCGCGATCATTCCTTCGAGCTGCTCCTCGGTGACCCGGTCGAAGTAGGTGTAGTTCACGGTGACGACAGGGGCTGCGTCGCACGCCGCCAGGCACTCCTCCTCCTCGACGGTGAAGAGACCGTCGTCGGTGACGCGCTCGGAGGCCTCCCCCAGGACGTCCCTCGCGCGCTCGTAGAGCCGGCGACCACCGAGGAGGGAGCACGACGGGTTGGTACACACGGATATGACGTAGCGCCCGCTAGGTTGGAGCTTCAGCATCGTGTAGAAGGTCGCCACTGCCTCGACCTCCGCGGTGGTGAGCCCCAGGATCTCGGCCACCTCGCGCATCCCCTCCCGCGGCACCCAACCCACCTCCGACTGGACCAGGTAAAGGAGCGGAACCAGCGCGGAGCGCGCCACCGGGTACTTGGCGACGATGCGATCGGCCAGCTCGCGCACTGGCCCGGACAGGACGGGCCCCTCGGGAGCGGTCATCGGTCGGCGTCCCCCATCACCGGATCCAGACTGGCCACGCAGGCGATGACGTCGGCGATGAGGCCGCCCTCGATCATCTTCGGGATCGCCTGCAGGTTCACGAAGCTCGGACCCCGGATGTGCGTTCGATACGGCCGGTTCCCCCCGTTGGAAACGACGTAGTGCCCGAGCTCGCCCCTCGGCGACTCCACCGCCTGGTAGACCTCCCCTGCCGGGACCCGGATCCCCTGGGTGACGATCTTGAAGTGGTTGATGAGCGCCTCCATGGATTCCTCCATGATGTGCTTCACGTACCGCTCGGAGTTGCCGATGCCGTCCGGGCCGACCGATAGCTCGGCCGGCCATCGAAGCTTCGGGTCCTCGATCATCACGGGCCCTGGCTCGAGGCGCTCGAGGCACTGTTCGACGATGCGAAGCGACTGCCGCATCTCCTCCATCCGTACCTGGTACCGGGCGAAGCAGTCGCTCTCCTCTCGCGTGGGCACGTCGAACTCATAGGTTTCGTAGCCGCAGTAAGGCGCGCGCTTCCGCAGGTCGTGCGCGAGGCCCGCCGCGCGAAGCACCGGCCCCGTCACGCCGAGTGCGAGCAGCTCCTCGGTCGGCAGGTACCCGACGCCGGCGTTGCGCTGACGCCAGATGGGGTTGCCGGTGAGGAGGTTCTCGTACTCCCCGATGCGGCCGGGCATCAGCCCGAGGAACCCCCTTATTCTTTCCTCGGCACCGTCCGGGAGATCCATCCTCAGGCCGCCGATCCGGATGTACGCATGGTTCATGCGAAGGCCGGTGACCATCTCGAAGATGGCCAGGATGTTCTCGCGCTCGCGGAAGCCGAACAGCATCATCGAGACGGCGCCGAGCTCGAGCGACGTCGTGGCGATCCACACGAGGTGGCTCGCGATCCGGTTCAGCTCGTTCACCATCACCCGGATGACCTGAGCCCGAGGCGGCGCTTCGATGCCGAGGAGCCGTTCGACCGCGAGGCAGTAGGCGAGCTCGTTGAACAGCGACGAGAGATAGTCGGCGCGGGTCACGAACGTCACCCCTTGCTGCCACGTCCGGTATTCGGTGTTCTTCTCGATCCCGGTGTGCAGATAGCCGAGCACCGGACGGCACGAGACGACGTACTCCCCGTCGAGCTCGAGGACCAGCCGCAGGACCCCGTGCGTCGATGGGTGTTGCGGGCCCATGTTGATGATCATGGTCTCCCGCGTCGCGTCGCTCGTGGCCGCCATGGCTCTACAGCCCTCGCTGGTCGGGTGGTGGGATGTAGGCGCCCCGGTATGACGTGTTCACGCCGCCCATCGGGTGGTCCTTTCGCAACGGGTGACCCACCCAGCCCTCCGGCAGCTCGATCCGCCGCAGGTCGGGATGGCCCTCGAAGGCGATCCCGAAGAAGTCGAAGACCTCGCGTTCGTGCCAGTTCGCCGTCGGGAACAGCGAGGTGACGGACGGGAGCTCCGGGTCGTCCGCGGCGAGCCCGACCTTGACCCGGAGCCGGTGCATCCACCGGAGCGACAGCAGGTGGTAGGCGACCCAGAACCTGGGCGCCGCGCCGGGCCAATCGGTGGCCGTCACGTCGGAGAGGAAGTCGAAGCCGAGCTCCCCCTCCTTCCGCAGGCCTTCCAGAGTGGCGAGGAGCTCTTCGCGAGGAACCGTCAGAGTGACCTCCCCGCGCGCAAGCAGGAGCTCGGGGAACCGTCCCCGCAGCAGTTCGGCCAGCTCGTCCGGGCGCATCTACTTGAACCGGCCTTCCCGCTGCACCTTCTCGTGCAGCCTGAGGATCCCGTACATCAGCATCTCGGGCCGGGGCGGGCAGCCCGGGACGTAGATGTCGACCGGTACGACGGTATCGACCCCCTGGACCAGCCCGTAGTTGTTGAACATGCCGCCCGACGACGCGCAGACGCCCATGGAGATGACCCACTTCGGCTCGGGCATCTGGTCGTAGATCGTTCGGAGCACCGGGGCCATCTTCTGCGAGAGGCGCCCGGCGACGATCATCAGATCGGCCTGCCGCGGGGAGGCGCGGAAGAGCTCCATGCCCCAGCGAGCCAGGTCGTAGTCGCCCGCCCCCGTCGCCATCATCTCGATGGCGCAGCACGCGAGACCGAACGTGACCGGCCACATGGACTGCTTCCGTGCCCAGGCCACGGCCCTGCCCAGGGTGGAGGTGAGGATGCCGCGCTCGACCTCGGCCTGCACGTCAGCCGGACTCTGACCCGTGTGGACTCCGGGGAGGCGTTGGACGGGCATGCCTAGCTGCCCACCGGCCGCTCGCCCGGCCCTCGCTCCACCGAGGGTGCGAGCGGCGTGAACCGCGTCCGATCCGAGTGGGTCACGCTGCGTCCGGACGCCTCCCAATCGAGGCCGCCCTTCTGCCACACGTAGAGGTACGCGACGAAGACTAGGGCAAGGAAGACGAGCATCTCCACGAGCCCGAAGAGCCCGAGCCCTCGGAAGGCGACTGCCCATGGATACAGGAAGATCGCCTCGATGTCGAAGATGATGAACAGCATCGCGACGATGTAGAACTTCACGGGGAACCGTTCCGTCGCCGGCAGGCCCTCGGGCGTGATGCCGCACTCGTACGGAGCCGACTTCGCCGGCGTGGGGTGATGCGGCCGAAGCACCGAAGATGCGGCGAGCGACAGGACGCCGAAGGCCACGACCAGGCCGGCCAGCAGAAGGACCGGCAGGTAGTCAGAAAGCACCTACCGCTCCGGCGCCAGGGACAGGATCACGTGCATGAGCTTGTCCTGCCGCGACCCGCCTCTTCCGTCGCTCAGGTTCGCCATGAACCGGAGGGCGAAGCGCATGAGCCGCTCGCGAGGGATCCCGTGTTTCACCGCGAACCGCATGAACGTCGGGTTGCCAAGCAGCTTCAGCCAGTTCCGGCCGATGAGGAAGTAGCGCTCGTAGCGCTCGCGGATCAGCGAGGGATACATGTGCGCGATGGCCGGCCGATTGCGCGCGAGCGCGTCCCCTATCAGCTCGGCGGCCAGCTCGCCCGACTCGATCGCGTACGCGATTCCCTCGCCGTTGAACGGATTGACGATGCCTCCCGCGTCCCCCACGACGAGCATTCCCGGAACGGCCAGCGGATGCCGGTTGATGCCCATGGGGATCGGTCCAGATAGGAGCGGCCCGACGGCGTTGGACTCGTCCATCCGCCACTCTGGGGGAAGCTGACGCACGAACCGGGCCATGACCTTGCGAGCGGTCACTTCCTTCGAGTGCTTCGGTGACCGCAGGACGCCGACGCCCACGTTGTAGAGCCCGTCGCCGACGGGAAAGACCCAGCCGTATCCGGCGAGGAGGCCGGAGCGCTCCTGCAGGCTCAGGAACGATTCGAGGACGGGCTCCTGAGGACGAGGGCTGCGGTAGTAACGGCGGGCCGCGGCCGCCACCGGCCTGCCCTCGATCCTGGAGACCCCCCGCCGGGCGGCGAAGCGGCTGGAGGCCCCGTCCGCGGCGACCACGTACCGAGCCCGAACCCGGCCAACGTCGCCCCCCTCGGTGACCTCCGCCCCGGAGACCCAGCCCCTGTCGTCGAGCGGCCTCGACACCTCCATTCCCTCCCGAAACCTGGCACCGGCCTTGATCGCCCTGTTGACCAGGAGGTCGTCCAGATCGAATCGCGTGCGAACCACGCCTAGGGGCGGGAACGACTTTGTGTCCGGCCAGCGCAGTGTGATGACCGTGCCGTCCGTTCCGTAGGTCCGAAGCGCCTCGACCGGCGTGAACCCGGGGTCCTCCGGATCCACCCCCATCCGCTGAAGCGCGGTGACGCCCCGCGGGGTGAGGCCGTCTCCACACACCTTCTCGCGGGGGAAGGTGGCCTTGTCGACCAGTAGCACGTCGACGCCCTGCCGGGCGAGGTGGTAGGCGGCCGAGGAGCCCGATGGACCTGCGCCGACGACCAGGACGTCCGTCTCAGAAGTGGGTGCCGTCGCGCTCCTCCTGCGTCGCCGGGCGGAGCCCCCCTGGTGAGGGTCCCCGGCCGGTACCGGGGGACTTTGTGAATGGTTTCACGAAGTCATCGTAGGCTCAGCCGCAGGCTCCGGCAAGCGCCGCGGCGACGCCGCTGCGACGCCGGTCCGCAGGCGCTGCGAAGTCGCTGCCAAGGCGATCATCTGTCCTCCGGAACCTCCCCCGCCCGGGGTCGATCAGACCCCTTCGAAGCGTGCACCCACGTGATCACCCTGTCCGGGTGCACCCGCAGAAGCCCCGGGCGCGGCACGTCCTCGGCGTACCTGGTGAAACCATCGCCACCGAGCGCCCCGCGGTACTTCTCGAACCAAGCGGATAGAGGCCTGCGGGCCTCCGGTTGCTCCGGCACCAGGCTTTCGGCCCGACCGTGAACGAGCC
>JACDCJ010000216.1 GCA_013817655.1 Actinosomnolentus pattersoniae (SeqCode) | reverse complement strand
AGCTCGGCTCGCGTGTAGGGGTTGATGTGCTCCGTGGCGTACCCCTGGGGGAAGACCTTCTTGTAGAGCCCCTCGAGCGCCCGCCAGGTCCAGCGTCCGTAGTCGGGGGTCCCGAGCACGAGCATTCCGCCGGGAGAGAGCACCCGGACCATGTCCGTGAGGTCGACGTCCGAGCGGGCGATGTGCTCGATGACCTCCGAACAGATCACGGCGTCGAAGGTCTCGTCCTCGAACGGGAGGCGGGAGAGCGATCCCTGCACGAGCGCCCGTCCGGGGGACCTTAGCCACCGAAGCTTGCGGATCTGCATGTCCAGCCCGACCGCTTGCGGCAGACTCTGAAGGATCCGGCTCGAGCCGCAGCCGATGTCTAGGATGCGCTGGGACCCGTCGACCATGCCGCGGATGACCCGGAACCGTGCGCGCTGCCAGTAGCGCTGGAGGGGGATCCACGAGTCGAACGCACGGTGGTCGTAGTCGGCCGCCTTGACGGAGTTCCGAAGCGCCAGCAGACGCCCGATGGTGCCCAGGTAGCCGGCCGACAGCTCCGCCAGCCGCCCACCCGTCCACGGCCGCGGCGCACGGTAGAACAGTGGGACCTCCTGGATCTTCCACCCCTGACTGAACGCCCGGACGATGATCTCCTGCAACGCGTCCAGCCCGGTGGCATCCACAGGCCCGATGTCCTGGAGCACGCGCCGGTCATACATGCGGAAACCACTCGAGAGATCGCGGTGCGGCAGGGCGAGTGCGGTGCGGTAGACGCGGTTCAGCGCCCGGCTGGCGAGCCGCCTGGACAGCGGCATGGCCGCGTACGCTCCCGGGACGTAGCGAGAGGCGATGAGCACCTCGGCGCTTCGCCGCCGCAGCCAGAGCGTTCGGATGAACTCCGGATGGTGGGAGAAGTCCGCGTCCATCGTCACCACCCAGCGACCTCGGGCCGCCGCGAGTCCGGCGTTCAGCGCCCGGCCGTAGCCCGGCTCCGGGACGGTGACGACGCGGGCCCCCGCCTGCTCGACGAGAGCCGCGACGGGCTCGCTGTCGCGAAGCGCCACGACGATCTCCGTGGGACCCGCGACCGTGGACGCGAGGACCCTCGAGAGCCGGGGTAGCAGGCGCCCAAGGCTGTGCTCGTCCTCCCACACGGGAATGACGACGGAGAGCTCGGGCTCGGTGGGGACGGATTGCGGCATTGCTCGCTCCTCGGCCGGGATTCTAGCGAACGCCGTACGCGCGGCGGCGAGGTCGTTTCGAGGGACGGATGGCTTTGCTAGGCTGATTGGACTTCAAGCCGCCCCCCCTCCTCTCGATCTCAGGTCGAAGCGTGATTCGAACCGAGAACGTCTCCAAGGTCTACGACGGCTCTCATCCCGCCCTCGAGGATGTGTCGGTCGACATCGTCAAGGGCGAGTTCGTCTTCATCGTAGGCCCTTCGGGTTCGGGAAAGTCCACCTTCATCCGCCTGGTGCTCCGGGAGGAGGAGCCGACGAAGGGCGAGATCTTCGTGGCCGGCAAGAACATCAACAAGATGTCGCCGTGGAAGACGCCCTTCCTCCGGAGGAACATCGGGACGGTGTTCCAGGACTTCAAGCTGCTTCCCGACCGCACCGTGTTCGACAACGTGGCCTTCGCCCTAGAGGTTATCGGCAAGCCCCGGCACGTCGTCGACTCCAGGGTGCCGCAGATCCTTCAGCTCGTCGGGCTCGGGGACAAGCTGAAGAGCTATCCAGATCAGCTGTCGGGCGGTGAGCAGCAGCGGGTGTCCATCGCTCGGGCGTTCGTCAACCGGCCGCTCATCCTTCTGGCCGACGAGCCCACGGGGAACCTGGATCCCTCCACGTCGGTCGGCATCATGAAGCTCCTGGACCGGATCAACCGCACGGGAACCACCGTCATCATGGCGACCCACGACAACGCCATCGTCGATGCCATGCGGCGTCGGGTGATCGAGCTGGACGAGGGGCACGTCGTGCGTGACCAGGCTCGCGGGGTGTACGGATATGGCGCCTAGGTTCGACTACTTCTTCCGCGAGACCGTAAACGGGTTGCGGCGCAACGGGCTCTTGGCGTTCGCCACGGTCTCCACCGCGTTCATCGCCCTCTTCCTGCTGGGCGGCGCCCTGCTCGTGCGCCAGCAGACGAACATCATGGTCGAGCAGGCCACGGCCAACGTCGACGTTTCCGTGTACCTGCGCGACGACGTGAGTCCCTCGCAGCAGCGGGAGCTCAACAAGATCCTCCTCCGGATGCCCGAGGTCTCGATCGTTCGCTACGAGTCCAAGGACGCCGCCTACGAGCGGTTCAAGGTCATCTTCGAGGACCAGCCCGACCTCGTGAACAACACCTCACCGGACGCCCTGCCGGCGTCGTTCCGGGTTCGGCTTGAGAACCCCGAGCAGTTCGCGGTGGTCGAGGCCCGGCTCGCCGGGCAGCCGGGGATCGACAACATCGTGGACCACAGCGAGTTCCTTGA
>JACDCJ010000215.1 GCA_013817655.1 Actinosomnolentus pattersoniae (SeqCode) | reverse complement strand
TCCGTTCGATGGATCCCGGTCAGGGGCTGAACGCGGCCAACGGCGAGTACGGCGACATGTTCAAGTTCGGCGTCGTCGATCCCGCGAAGGTGACGCGCTCGGCACTTCAGAACGCCGCCAGCATCGCGGCGCTGTTCCTGACCACGGAAGCCGTGGTCGCCGAGAAGCCCGAGAAGGAGAAGGCCGCTCCCGCCATGCCCGGCGGGGGCGACATGGACTTCTAGGGAACTCGCCTCACGAAGATCCGAAGGGGCCGGCGCGCCGGCCCCTTCGCGTCACCTGCCGTGGTTCGTCGCGCGTTCCCGGTACCGTGACGGCCGTGACGGCCGTGACGGCAGAGGTGACCATCCCGATCCGCTGGCGTGATGTGGACGCCTACGGCCACGTCAACAACGCCGTGTTCCTGAACTACCTCGAGGAGGCGCGTGATCGCCTGGTCGGGTCTCTCTTCGGCGACCGGTCGTGGGACTTCGTGATCGCACGCGTGGCGATCGACTACCGGAGCGAGCTGAACCAGGACGACCGGGAGGTGGTCGTGGAGTGCCGGGTCACGGGGTTCGGCACCTCGAGCGTGCGCACCTCGGAGCGAGTGTTCGCCGCCGGGGGGAAGCTGTCCGCGGAATCCGAGTCCGTGATCGTGGCCCGAGACCCCGAGACGGGTCGAAGCCGTCCGTTGACCGACGAGGAGAAGGCGATCCTGCAGCGAGCGATCGACGGCGGCTAGGAGCTCGGCAGCACCCGCCGGCCGTGCACGAAGTGCTCCCGGTACCAGCCGGTCTGGACCCACATGAGCGTGACGCCACCGATGCTGCTCGAAGAGTCGAGCGCCCATCCTGCCCCGACGTAGACGTCGACATGGTCGACGGTTCCGTCCCCGTCGCCGTCGTAGAACATCAGGTCCCCGGGACGCAGATCGGCGTAGCGGAGCCTGGTCTTCGTCACCCGGGACATCTCCGCGGACGACCGCTGCGGGAGCGCCCAGCCTTCGTGCGGACGGGGCGGCGAGATCTCCCAGTAAACGCCGTCATCGGCTCGCAGGGCCCACCAGGAGATACCTGAGCAGTCGAACCCCGGACCCGGCTGGCTGCCGAACGCGGCCGGGGATGTTGAGTTGAATCCCCATTCGCCCGCCCAGATGTAAGGGAAACCGACGTAACGGACGCCCCAGTCGACGATCGAGCGGCGGCTCGGACCCATCTTGGGCAAGACCATCCCGGCGTACTGGTCCACGAGGTAGGGGACGACCCAATCATCCAGCGTCGTCGCCCGGTACAGGGACCAGGCGGCCTGCTTGCGCCGCAGCCTCGTGTTCGGCGTCACGTCTTGCGACTCGTCGGACTTGTTGTTGAAGCGAAGACCGAGGCGCATCGCAAGGAGGTTGACGCCGAAGTATCGGGGTGTGTCGAACTCGTAGCCGTCGGTCGTCGCGAGTTGGTCGAGTGCGGCGGCCGTCGGTCCCATGCCGAGCGCTCGAACGAGCGAGCGGTGGACTTCGCGAGTGGTCACCGGTTTGTCAGGCCCGAATGTCCCTGCAGCCCGCCGGGTCATCCAACCTCGCTGCACCGCGATGGCCGCCCATCGATAGAACCGATCGGTCGGCTCGAGATCGGTGAACGTGACCGCGGGATCGGGCTGGGCATCAGGCTCGAAGGCGCGCACCATCGCTCGCGCCCACCGTTTCCGCGTCTCGAATCTGTCGGGCTGGAAGACCCAGTTGCCGTCGCGGTCCGGCGCGAAGTCGCGCATCCAGTCGTACGTACCGGCGACGTGGTTGATCGCGGGCCTCGCCCATGTGTCGTCCGATCCCAGGTCGGCCCAGGTGTTCGAGGGGATCCGAACCTGCTCGGCCCGGGAGGCCCCAGCCGGGAACGGGGCGGGACCGCTGCCGTGTTCGCCTTCGGTCCACGCCGGCGGCGTGGCCAGTACGGAGCTCGACCACAGCGACTGCAGGAGGGTGACGGTAAGGGTGAGCAGGACGACGGAAGTCAGGCGACGGCGAAGCCTGTCTCCCCATCTGGCCATACTTTCAACGTCGGCCCCCGGCACGCCGAACTTGAGCATCGGGTCGAGGCTAGTCGGCGGGCCCCTCCCCGCGCACCGCCTGCACCTTCCTCAGTGCCTCTCGGAGGTCCTTCAACCAATCTTCCTGACGCTCGGCCACGAGCCGGACGCACCAGGCGAGGGCGTGGCTCCGGCTCCTCGCCACACCCGCCTCGATCAGGGTGTCCAGCACGCGACGTTCATCCAGCCGGAGACGCGTCATCGCGGGGACGGACAGGGTCGTGAACGAGGCCGTGAGGTCCCCGCAAGCAGCCCCCCAACTGACCTTCCTGCCGAACCGTCGCTGGGCCTCGTCCGCGATACGCATCCGCTTGCCGCGCGTGTCCTCCCGGAAGCCCGAGATCCGGGCGCTGAGCGCCGCCTCCCGTGCCTCTGGACCGGCGTCGGCGGGGAGCTCGGGTTCGGAGAGGGCTCCCACC
>JACDCJ010000214.1 GCA_013817655.1 Actinosomnolentus pattersoniae (SeqCode) | reverse complement strand
CGCCGACTCCCACCCCGAGCCCAACCCCCACTCCGTTCCCCACGCCCACCGATCCGTTTGGCGGAGGCGGATACACGCCGCCTGTGATCGACCCCGGCGCCGGGGGTCAGCCCGAGCTCGACGAAGGACCAGACAACACCGCGCGTCTCATCGCGCTCCTGGACGGCCTCGCGGGGACCGATGTCAGCCTGGAGGAGGCTCTTCTGCAGGTGGTCGGCCCCTTCCCGGTAGCCGGACTGGCCTGGTGGTCGGACGACTGGCATGCCTACCGATGCTGCCCGGACCCGCACCTGCACCAGGGGATCGACATCTTTGCGGCAGCGGGAACGCCGGCGGTCGCCTCCGCCGACGGCGTCGTCAGCCAGAAGGTGGACGACCCGGACAGCAGCGGCCTTGCGATCGAGATCACCGATGACGCGGGCACCGAGTACTTCTACGCCCACTTCATGGGATTCGCCGAGGGGCTGGATCTGGGCGATCGCGTCGAGGTCGGCGAGATTCTTGGCTACATCGGGAACACGGGGAATGCGTCGGCGACGGCCCCGCATCTTCACTTCGAGGTTCAGCCGGACGGCGTCCCGGTGCCTCCGCTCCCGTACCTCACGAGCTGGCTCCTCACCGCCGAGACCAGAGCCGCGGATCTCGTCGAGGAGCTGACCGGAATCCGCCCGGTGGTGGATCCCTCGACGCTGCGGTTCTGGCTGACCAACATCTCCACTCAGGACATCGTTGCCATCCTCGCCGCCGCGAGCCAGGAGATCATCCCGCTCGATGCGCCCCTTGCTCCGGTGACGTCGGACCCGGGACGCTCCTCCGGGGAGGGAGGCACCCCGTCCTCGCGCCTCGGCCCGAACGGTGAGCCGCGGGGGTACGGAGGAAAGCTCCCCCCCGTGGATGACCTCGCACCCGTGACGGCCCTCGTCCTTTCCTGCGGCGCCCTGGTCATCCTGGCCGCCGCGAGCGAGCGTCGCCGCACGCTGGTGGCCGAACAGGCCCGACTCGGTGGCGAGGAGCCGCGAGAGCGGGAGCGGCGGACGGGCCCGAAGATCCGGATCCCGGCAGTCTTCAGGGTGCCCGCGGTCGCCGCGGGCGCCGTCCGCCGGTCCGCACAGGCTCGGCTCAGACAGGCGTTCCAGGCAGTACGCCATATCGGCGCGAGCCTGTGGGGATGAGGAGCTTCTGAGGCTCGACCTCGGTGTGCGACGGCCACGTCCGGCCACCGTGGCGGTCATCGCGGTAATCGCCGCCGGGGCGTGCTGGGGGCTAGGGGCCGTCATCGCGAAGACGGCATTCGATCGAGGCGTGCCGCCGGCCCGCATGGCGGAGGCTCGGGTCGCCGTGGCGCTCCTCGTCCTGGGAATCGCCCTGGCCTGGGCGCGCCGGGATCTGTTGCGCCCTCCTCGCGCCAGCGTGCCGATGCTTGTCGCGTTCGGTCTGTGCGTTGCAGGGGTCAATTTCGCGTACTACGTGGCCATCGACCGGCTGGCAGTCGGCGTGGCCATCTCGCTGCAGTACACGGGGCCCGTCCTGCTTCTGGCGTTGGCCGCGGCCACGTCGGCGAGGAAGCCCTCCCGGCCGGCCTGGGTGGCCGGTGGGCTGACGCTGGTGGGCGCCGTCCTGGTGAGCGGGGCCGTGTCCGGCCTGGACCGTCTGGACGCGGCCGGGCTCGCGGCGGCGCTCGCCTCCGCCGTCCTGTTCGCCGGCTACCTCCTAACCGCCCGGTCGGCGGGGCGCCGGGGCGCGCAGCCGGCGACGGTGCTGCTGTGGGGTTTCGTCGTGGCGGTTGCCGCATGGAGCGTGGCGGCGCCGTGGTGGTCGTGGCCGGTGAACCGTCTGTCGGACCCCCGAGTTGCGCTGTCCGTCGTAGGCGTGGGAGTGATCGGCACCCTCGTGCCGTTCTTCCTCACCGTCGGAGCCGTTCGGATCCTTTCCTCGGCCACCGCTGGCATCGCCGCCACGGTGGAGCCTCCGTTCGCCGCCGGCTTCGCCTGGCTGTTCCTCAGCCAGGGACTCACGCCCGTTCAGCTCCTGGGAGGGGCGTGCGTGCTGGCCGGCGTCATCCTCGCGCAGCGAGCCGCCATGGCCACGGCCGGCACGGTCGCCCTGGAAGCCTCCTCCTGACGAGATCTCCGGGGCTGCTCTCGGGCCCAGGCGTCTCGCCCGTCTCAGATGTCATAGTAGAGATGGAACTCCCACGGATGAGGCCGCAGGCGCACCTGGTCGAGCTCGCGGTCGCGTTTGTACTCCAGCCACGTTTCGATGACGTCCGGGGTGAAGACGCCGCCTTCCAGCAGGAAGTCGTGGTCGGCCTCGAGGGCGTCGAGGACCTCCTCTAGCGATCCCGGGACCTGCTTCACGTTCGAGGCTTCCTCCGGTGGCAGGTCGTACAGGTCCTTGTCGATCGGCTCCGGCGGCTCGATCTTGTTCTTCACCCCGTCGAGCCCTGCCAGGAGCATTGCGGAGAACGCGAGATAGGGGTTGCAGGAAGGG
>JACDCJ010000078.1 GCA_013817655.1 Actinosomnolentus pattersoniae (SeqCode) | reverse complement strand
GTGGCCGAAGGGAACAAGCAGGCTGCCATCCTCAATGCCGAAGGCAACCGCCAGGCGGCCATCCTCAACGCGGAGGGCAACCGCCAGGCGGCCATCCTCAACGCCGAAGGCTTCTCGATGGCTCTGCAGCGAATCTTCGAGGTTGCGCAGACGCTCGACGCGAACACGATGAGCCTGCAGTATCTGGAGGCGCTCAAGCAGATCGGGTCGTCGCCCTCCACCAAGTTCGTCGTGCCGCTGGAGCTCTCCAACCTCCTAGCGGGCGTGACCGGGCTCACCGCCCGCTCGTTCGGCGACGGCGGCCGCACCCCGCCGGACGCCAGAGGGTGAGCCCGAGCCCCGCGGGGCCTCTCGACCGCGGGGCAACGACGCGATAGGGTCGATCCTCGCAAAGCAGGTCGCATCCTCGAGAGGAGGCCGCATGCGCCGGAAGGTTTCGACTCTTCGCCTCGCGGGCGCCGCCACGCTTGTGGTTTCGCTTATGGCTCTGGACGCTCCCGTTCATGCCGCCTTTCCGGGCGAGAATGGGAAGATCGCCTACGTCCAGGTGGCCGCGGGCGCGGACATCTTCGTCATCAACCCGAACGGAACAGGCCGGCGAAACATCACCGCGAGCCCCCGACGGAGCGAGTTCGATCCGGCCTGGTCCGCGGACGGCGAGAAGATCGCCTTCATGCGGGAGGACTTCGATGAATTCACCTTCGACATCTGGGTCATGAACGCCGCGGGCACGGACCAGGCCAACCTGACCGATAGCCCCACCGAGGACGATGAGCAGCCGGCCTGGTCACCTGACGGAAGCAGGATCGTCTTCGTCAAGCGTTACGCCGACGGCGACAGCGATCTGTTCGCCCTGTCGGCGTCGGGAACCGAGCGGCAGCTCACGTCCGGACCGCAGCATGACTTCGATCCGGCATGGTCGCCGAACGGCAGACTGATCGCGTTCCGCAGGGACAACCACCTCTACCTGATGAATGCCGACGGCTCCGGAGCGCACCGCGTGACGGACTACCCGGAAATCGAAGCGAACCCGAACTGGGCTCCCAACGGCAACCGAATCGTCTACGCCGCCTGCGTGGGCGACTGCCAGGGGACGTCCCCCGACTGGGACATCTTCACCGTGAACCCCGATGGCAGCGAGGGCGTGAAGCTGACCGACGGTCCCGAACTCGACAGCTCTCCCGCATGGTCGCCGGACGGCAGGAGGATCGCCTTTGACAGAAACGCGGAGATCTTCGTGATGGACGCCGACGGCTCGGATCTCATTCAGCTCACCGGCTCGACGAACAAGGGCTCGTTCGCGCCGGATTGGCAACCGCTGCCCTGACCCGGATCAGCCGGCGCGCGCCCGGCAGATGCCACGCTCGACGAACGGCTTGAAGTCCTTGAGGGACAGGGGGGGCTTCAGCCCCGCGAGCATGCCCTCGATCAGGCCACGGTGAAGGGTGCAGACGAGCTCGCGATAGTCGTCGGCCAGGTCCCGGAAGGGACAGTCGCGGAGCGTCACCTCGACCGCGGCGCCCTGCAGGCGCCGGAATCGCGGGTCGAACCCCGCACGCGCGAGCGCTTCCTGCAGGAGAGCGAGGTTCCGCCCGGAGGGTAGTCGAACTCCCGGCTTCGGCCCCCCCTGCGCGACCAGGTAGGAACCCCATTGGGTCGCCAGCTCTCGGGCGCGTTCCACGGCGGGCCGGTCGAGCACGAGCCCACAGAGCATCTCGGCGAGCAATCGGTAATCGCCTCGCTCGGGGGGCTCGCCCTGCCGAATCGAGAACAGCGTTTGGGGGCGCCCGACCGACGCCGACTTACGCACCTCCCTCGCCACCAGCCCGGCCTCCTCCAGCCGGCGCAGGTGTGGCCGCAGGGTGTTCGGGTGGAGTCCCAGACGGCGAGACATCTCTCGCACGGACACGGGGCGCCCCACCAGGCCGATGTAGCGGTACAGGCGGAACCTGGTGTCGTCGGCGAGCGCCTTGTGGACGTCGATCGCCTTCGTCTCAGGCACGGTCTTAGTCTCCAAGCGGCGTATCGACGGTGTCGAACGACCAGGGTATTATCGAGATAAGCACGGTAAGTATCAGCATAATCCCGGAGCAGAGGATGCCGACGAAAGAACAGGTCCGTGAGGCGCTTCGCCAGGTGCTCGATCCCGACATCGGCAAGCCGATCGAAGACCTCGGGATGCTTCAGGACGTGGTCATCGAGAACGGCTCGGTCCGCGTCTACGTGCTCCTCACGATCGCGGGTTGCCCACTCAAGGACCGCATCAACACCGACGTGACGAACGCGGTTCGACCCGTGCTGGACCCCGGACAGCGGGTCGAGGTCATCCTCGGGACCATGACCGAGGAGCAGCGGCAACGCATGGTCACGGACCTTCGCGGCGGCCGGCCTCCGCAGCAACAGCAGACGTTCTTCGACGATGGAAAGACCACGGTCATCGCCGTCGCGTCCGGCAAGGGCGGGGTTGGGAAGTCCTCGGTCACCGTCAACCTAGCCGCCGCGCTCGCGGCCGAGGGCAGGCGCGTCGGCGTCGTGGACGTGGACGTTTGGGGCTTCTCGGTTCCTCGCATGATGGGCGTTTCGGGGCACCCGGTCGCCTTCAACAACATGATCATGCCACTCGAGTCCCACGGCGTGAAGATCATCTCCATGGGGTTCTTCGTGCCGGAGGAGACGCCGGTGATCTGGCGGGGACCGATGTTGCACAAGGCCGTCCAGCAGTTCCTCGGCGACGTGTACTGGGGAGAGCTCGACTTCCTGCTGGCGGATCTCCCGCCCGGCACGGGGGACGTGTCCATCTCCATGGCCGGGTTCCTGCCCGGCGCCCAGATCCTCGTGGTCACGACGCCCCAGGAAGCCGCCCGAAAGGTGGCCGAGCGTGCGGGCAAGATGGCCACCCAGACGCGGCTTCGGGTCGCGGGAGTCATAGAGAACATGTCGTACTACGTCTGCCCGCATTGTGGGGAACAGGAGGACATCTTCGGCACCGGCGGAGGAGAGATCGCCGCCGAGACGCTCGGCGTGCCGCTCTTCGGCCGGATCCCGCTGACGGCGGAGCTCCGAGCCGGTGGCGACACCGGGACGCCGATCGTGGTCTCCGCCCCCGACTCCCCCGCCGGGGTCGCGCTCCGCCAGGCGGCACAGCTACTCGCCCAGCAGACGAGAACGAAGATCCGCAAGCCGCTCGCTATCACCATGTCGCCCGGGAGCGGCCCCGGCGGCCCGAACGGAGGCGGATCGCATGCCGGACACTCCCATCCCGCGGCGGCGTCTGGGCATTCCGGTCACAACCACTAGTCGGGACGCGGCTGAAAGCCTCAGGTCTCAGGCGGGCTCGATGCGCGAGACCTCACCGCCGAGCGAGATCGCGTACAGCTCTCCGTCGGCGTCCTCACCGAACGAGGCGAGGTTCGGAACGGTGATGCCGAGGGACCGCTCGGCCACCACGCGTCCATCCTGTTGCCGCAGGGCGGTTAGCTCCCCGCCACAGAAGTCGGCGAACACGTAGGCCTCGCCAAGTTCGGGAATCTCCGTTCCGCGGTACACGTATCCTCCCGTGACCGCACATCCCTCGGCGTACTCGTAGATGGGCGGCTCGGTGTCCGAGGGCGGGTCGCCGGGAAAGAACTGACGCGTCCCCTCGAACCAGTTCCAGCCGTAGTTCGTGCCGCCCGGCGCCCCAGCCGGCTCGAAGTCGATCTCCTCGACCGCGCTCTGCCCGACGTCCCCGATCCACAGGTCGCCGGTCTCGCGATCGAACGAGTAGCGCCACGGGTTGCGGAGGCCGTATGCCCAGATCTCCGGCCGACCGCTGTCCGAGTCAACGAACGGGTTGTCGGGAGGGATGCCGTAGGGCATTCCGTCCGCGGGCCTTGGATCGATCCGAAGCATCTTGCCGAGCAGCGTGTCCAGCGACTGCCCGTTGCCGTGCGGGTCCCCTCCACTCCCGCCGTCGCCCAGGCCGATGTAGAGCATCCCGTCGGGGCCGAACGCAAGGTTGCCCCCGTTGTGGTTCGCGTAAGGCTGATCGACCGAAAGGACCGGACGCCGGGAGCCGGGGACCACGCCGTCGCCGCCCATGGCGAACTCGACCACCTGAGTGTCGCCGTTCAGGTCGGTGTAGTTCAGGTAGAGAAAGTCACCGGCCGGAGAGAAGGCCAGACCGAGAAGCCCCTGCTCTCCCCCGGCCGTGATGTCGGCCGAGAGATCCAGAAGGGCCTCTGGGTCGGCGCCGTCGCGCAAGATGATCACCCGCCCGCCCTGCTCGGCGAAGTACAGCGAGTCATCCCCCTCCCGCACCGCCATGGCCAGGGGCTGGTCGAGGGTCGTGACCGGAGCGAGGCGAATTCGCGCGGCGTCCAGGTCGCCGCCGGCGGTAGGAGAGGCGCTTGTACCGGCCGAACGCCCCGTGGAGGGGGTCGTCGATCCGGCCGTCCCGGGCGGGAGCCCGCTCCCCTGCGACCCATCCCCGCCGACCACCGACGCGTCCGGCGACCCGCAGGCCGCCGAGGCGGCGACGAGCCCCAGTAGGAGCAGCGAGGCGGTCCGTTTCCCCATGGGGCCAGCATAGGGACGGTCCCGTGTTTCGGGGCGAACGGGGGTGGTGGCGGTCAGCGCTCCTCGGGCCGCGGTGGCGTCCGTCGGAGGCGGGCCAGACCGGCGCGCCGTGGGGATAGGCCGAAGAGCATCGACCAAAACGCCAGCACCAGGATGCCGAGGACCGCAGTGGCCGCGATCCCCCACACGCCCGGAGATCCCTCCTCCCGCTGGCCGCCCGCCTGGATCACGTCGTCGGCGAGACCGGCGGGTGGCACGGCTCGCAGCCGGGTCACGCCGATTCCCGGGGTCGTGCCGGCAGCCGCGCCCGGGCCGTCGCCATCCCCCACCACCACGGCGCCGACCATGCCGGGGTGGAGCGAGCAGACATACGGATACACGCCGGTCCTAGCGAACCGATAGGTGACAGATTGACCCCGAAGGAACTGCTCGAAGCTCCCCCAGGCCACGTTCGCACCCGCCACGACGTGCGGAGCCTCGTCCCGGTTAGTCCAGGTGATGTCTTGCCCGGGCTCCGCGCGCAGGACCGTCGGCACGAAGCAGAACTCCGATACTTCGACAGAGCTTCCCCGGGCGTCGATGGCCGGCTGTGCGCATCCCCCGCCGCCGCCGGCAATTGCCGGGGAGCTGAACAGGCCGCCGCCCAAGCCGCTCAGGGCGAGCACGAAACCTGACGTCGCGAGCACCCGTTTGCGGAGTGGACCCTGGTGTGCATGCGTCACTCTCCGTGCCTCCCTTCGATTCGGGGACCGTTCCGAGGCAAGCCTCTGCCCCAAGGGGACGCTGCGCGCGGCGCCGCGGTTCTCCTCGCGCTTCGACCTCGACCGGGACCTGCGTGCGCTCGGGTCACCGCACGGACTCGGCAACCGCGAGGGCCTCCGAGATGGTCAGCGCCGATTCGAGCCGCAGCGTGAGGCCTCCCTGCTCCCACAACAGGACGTTTCCTGCGACCCGGACGGTGTCGGCGACGGCGCGTCCGTCGGGATCGAGGTAGTAGACGAGGTGGGGCGCGCCGGCGATCCAGTACCCCTGCCCGCCGTTCACGGTCAGGTGCTTAATGGTCGTGCCGCTCGGTCGGAGGGACTTGCCCAGCTGCTCTCGATCGACCTCGCCGCGGAACTCGGTCAGGAGCATCCCCACTCCGGTCGTCCGCACTTCCGGAAGGCCCGCGCGGGGCCGGTACACCAAGGTGACCTGGCCCTCGGCGAACCGGTGGCCGAGGAACACCTCGTCCGGCTCCAGCCCCGCGGGGACGAGGACCCGATAGGGCACCGCCGCACGCGCCTCCTCCAGCGTCACGCGCTCCCCGAGCTGAAGCGTCGAGAGGTCCAGCGGACTCGGAGGGCCGTTCGAGCCGACTGTGATGCGCACGCCCCGGAGACCGAGCCACCCCGCGACCGCGTCCCGTGCCGAAGGGGAGACGAACAGCAGCCCCGCCAGAAGCACCAGGACCGCCGCGAGCCCCGCGGCAACGGTTCGCCAGCTTCGACCCGCAAGCCCCCTCTTCCGGCGGACCGGGAGGCTAAGTCTCCGCACCGCACCCGAGCGTGGCCTGGCGCGCACGTCCTCGAGTCGCCGCATCACGGCGGAGGAGACCGGGGTCGCGGTCGGGTACGCGAGGCTCCGGCCCAGCCTCCGCAGCCCTTCGGCGAGCGCCTCTTCCGGCCCGAGGCTCGATATGCGCTCAGTCACGACGGGCCTCCTCTCGCGAGCTGGGGCGGCTCGCCGCGAGCGGCGAGGCTTCCGCCGCCGCGCGCAAACGAACGAGCGCACGCGAGAGCCGGGACTTCACGGTCCCTCGCGCGCATCCGAGCGCCTCGGCCATCTCGGCTTCGGACAGATCGAAGAAGAACCGGTAGGCGATCACGAGCCGGTCCTCGGGACGAAGGAGGTTCACCGCGTCGAGCAGCTCCCGCTGCCGCTCCAGGGCGAGGGCCGCGACCTCCGGGGATGGGGCCGCATCCTCCGGGGGGCGACCCTCGGCAGCCTGGAGCGCCAGGTTCGCCTGACGGCGAGCCGCGCGGCGCCGGTTGATCGCCTCGTTGGCGACTATGCGCAGCAGCCATGGGCGAAACGACGCTCCCGAACGGAACCGCCCCAGCGACATGTACGCCTTCACGAACGCCTCCTGCGCGGCGTCCTGGGCATCGGCGCTTCCGGCTACGACGTACGCCGTGCGAACCGCCACGTCCTGATACTTGCGCACGAGCTCCTCGTAGGCTCCGACGTCGCCGCGCTTCGCCCGTTCGACGAGTTCAGCTTCCTCCAATGGCCGGCCCTCCATGGAGATCCGCCTTTCCTACGCGCGCGGATGGGATCCGGTTCCCTCGCGCCCGGGGCGCGGCGAGGGAGAGAGGCTCAGCCGGGCGTGAGAGGCGCCGGGGCGGGGGCATCCGAGGCCCCGACGGGACGTTTGCGATGCATCATGAACCAGGCCACGGTGGCGAGACAGATCCCGAGGACCATGACGCTCGCCCACTGGCTGCCGGTGAGGCCGAAGAATCGCTTGTCGACGCGCAGGAAGTCCGTGACTATCCGGACGGTTCCGTACCAGGCTCCGAAGGTGAGGGTGAGCGCCCCGATGTGATGGCGCCGGCCGTTCAGGTAAAGCAGCAGCAGCACGAGGAGGATCGTGCTCCCGAGGTCGTAGAGGGCCGTCTGATGAACTCCAACGCCCTCGGCGACGGGCGCCCCGGACGCGGCATGCAGGCGGGCCGCGCCGCGGGTGAGCTCCTGGAACTGCCCTCCGAATAGCGTGGCGCGGCAGACCCCGGCGAATCCGCATGCATAGCCGGAGGGGTCGCCGCCCTCGTAGCGGAACGCGAGCAGCCACGAGGTCGGCTTGCCCAGATGGTCGCCGATTATCAGATCGCCGATCCGCCCGATGATGATCCCGAGGCCGATGCCGATCACGGCGGGGTCCATGGCCCGCAAGAAGGGGATCTCGTGCTTTCGCAGCACAGGAAAGGTGAAGATGATCGAGCCGAAGATCCCGCCGATGAGGCTGATGCCGCCCTTCCACACCGCCAGGGCGTCGCCGAAAGTCTCCAGGCCGGGTTCGCCGAAGTGGGCCAGGACGTAGAAGGCCCGCGCGCCGACGATGGCGCCGACCAGGGCCCAGAGGACGAGCGATCCGCTGCGCTCGTCCGAGATCCCACGCTTGCGCGCCTCGGCGATGAAGACGTAGGACCCCGCCATGTAGCCGAGGGCGATCCCAAGGCCGTGGGGGGAGACGGCGAAGTCCGAGCCGAACCGGATCCGGTCCAGCACCTCCCAGCCGATGGATCCCAACAGGGCCAGCATGTCGATGCTTACTGTAGCGGCGCGCTCACGTCGGGGAGGCGGCGGAGCACGGAGGGGCTCACGAACGACGACCATAGATCCGCCACTCCACGACCCAGCAGGAGCCCCCCCGCGACGTCCGCCGGAAAATGCACGCCCAGGTACACGCGTGAGAGCCCGACCACGCCGGCCAGCGCGACAATGCCAGCCTTGCCTGCGGGCGGTGCGCCGAGGTCGCGGGTCGCCACGCTCACGAAAGTGAGCAAGACGGCGGGGTGGCTGCTCGGCCAGGTGGTTCCCCTCGGTTCTCGGATCAGAAGCCGAAGGCGTTCGAGAGCCACGTAGGGACGCGGGCGCAGGACGATCCGCTTGAGCGCCTGCCCGAGAGCCCACATCGCACTCGCCGCCCCCAGGGCGTCGAGCGCCTCGCGGCGGCGGCCGAGCCGAAAGATCATGAACGCAGCGCCGACCGATGCCCAGATGGAGCCGAACTCCGTCACGCCCCGGAAGAACAGGTCCACCGGACGTCCGCCGCTCCCGTTCACCTTC
>JACDCJ010000213.1 GCA_013817655.1 Actinosomnolentus pattersoniae (SeqCode) | reverse complement strand
GCGGGCGTCTTCGGGTCCCTCCTCGACGATGAGGGGACCGCCGCCGGGACCGTTGCCGGGAACGGTCCCGGGGCGCCGGATGACGCCGCGCCGGATCCGACGCTTTCGCCCAGCACCTCGCCCCCCCCGTCAACGTCCCCGCCGACCGCGAACACACCGGGCCCGATCAATACCGCCTTCCCGGGGCTCACGACGTTCCGTGGCAACGCCACTCGCTCCTACTACGGCGAGGGGCCGGGTCCGAGTGATCCTCGAATCCTGTGGCGGTATCCGGAGAGTGGCGGGCTGTGCTCGGAGTCGACCAACCTGGGCGTCACGAAGGTCTGGTGTGGAACCGGGTGGACCGGCCAGCCGAACGTCATCGAGCACGAGGACGGCTCCCTCGAGCTGAGGTTCGGCGCCTACGACGGGCGCTATCACTTCCTGGACGCGAGGACGGGGGAGCCGATGCGCGACGACCTCGTGACAGGCGACCTGGCCAAGGGTTCGGCCACGACCGATCCGGACGGCTTTCCTCTGTACTACGGCGGCTCGCGCGACAACTACCTCAGGATCGTCGCCCTGGACCGTCCGCAGCCCGAGGTGCTGTGGTCGGTCAACGCCGACAACGCCCCGAACCCGGTGTGGAACGACGACTGGGACGGGGCCCCGCTCATCCTGGGGGATTACATGCTGGAGGGTGGCGAGAACTCCTGGTTCTACGTCATCAAGCTGAACCGGTCCTATGACGCCCAGGGCCTCGTTCAGGTCGATCCACAGATCCGGATGCTCGTTCCCGGCTACGACGACCAGCTGTTCTCCGACGTTGGGGACGAGGACGTCTCCATCGAGAGCTCCATCTCCTTCTTCGATGGGGTTGCCTACTTCGTGAACTCGGGCGGGCTCGTGCAGGGTTGGGACGTCAGCGACGTCCTGAACGGGGGCGAGGACTACGAGCGCGTCTTCCGTTTCTGGGTCGGCGACGACTCGGACGGCAGCGTGGTGATCGACGAACAGGGATTCCTGTACGTGGCGCGCCACGGCTCACGCTCGACGGCACGCGATCGGGAGCTCGGCGATCTCATCAAGCTCGACCCGAAGAGGCCCAACGATCCGGTCGTATGGTCCGTTCCGGTCACGGGCGGAAGCGCCGACGGCGGGGGGATCTGGGCCACGCCCGCCCTGTACGGCGAGATCGTCTACATGACGACGAACAACGGCGAGGTTCTCGCGGTGAACCGCAACACCGGGAACGTCCTCTGGACGATCGATCTGCCCGGCCCGCTCTGGGGATCTCCGGTCCCCATCGACGGCCAGCTCATCGTGGGCGATTGCGACGGGGGCCTGCACGGATTCGACATCACGAATCCCCGGCAGCCCCCTCCGGAGCTGTGGCAGATCGACCTCGAGGGTTGCGTCGAGTCCACGCCGGCCGTCTGGGAAGGGATGGTGTTCGTCGGCACCCGTGGAGGACCGATGTACGCCATCGGCGACGCGGTCGCCTGAGGCGAGCCTACTGGTCGATCTGCTTCGCGGCCTCCGCGAACCAGGCCATGTGCTTGTTCAGGCGCTCCCCGGTGATCGCGCCCACGACCCCGAAGTTCGCGACGGCCACCTGTGCACGGACGGCGAGGCGCTGGAAGTCGTCCTCGCTGCGGATCCGGTTCAACTCGTCCTGCTCCCCCCGCACGAGGAAGAAGCCCTCCAGGTCGCCTCCGTGGGGTTCCAGGAAGAAGGGCTCCACCGATGCGACGCGCCCCTGCTCCACCATCCGCGACAGGAACCGCAAAGACTCACCGAACAGCTCGACCGACTTGCGTTCGCGTCCCGCCGCCGTCGCGCCCCAGCCGATGAACAGTGCCGCGTCCGCCATCCTCGTCCTCCTATGGGTCATCCGCTCGGAAGAGCATTCCATCAGAAGCGGCAGGGGGACAACATCGCCGGGAACTGGGGGCGGCCCCGGTACCCTAGAAGCATGGTTCCTCTTGCTCCCCTCACGCCCGGGTCCCCGGCCCCGCCGGTTCCCGGGGTTGAGGAAAACGAAGGGCCGCGCGCGCTGTTCTTCTACAAGGTGACCTGTCCGGTCTGCCGGATGGCGGCCCCGAAGGTGGAGGCCTTCGAACGGGGATACCCGGGGCGGATCCTCGGGATCGGTCAGGATCCCGAGCCGGAGCTCGCGGCGTTCTCCGAGGCGTCTGGCATGACCTTTCCCTCCCTCTCCGACCTTCGTCCGTTCCCGCTCTCCAACGCGTACGGCATCCGAACCGTACCGACCATGTTCCTAGTCGACGGGGGGCTGGTCCAGGCGACGGTCGAGGCCTGGGACCGGAATGGCCTCAATGCCCTGTCCCGCGAGATGGCCGATCGGACGGGGGAGCCTTTCGCGCCGATCTCCAGGGACGGCGACGGCCTGCCCCCGTTCCGGCCCGGCTGAGGGGCTCGGAACGCGCGCTAGGTGGCGCGCCGGTGAGAAGTCTCCGAGTTCCACGGTACAATCCCGGCCGTGCCAGTCGTGACCCTTCG
>JACDCJ010000077.1 GCA_013817655.1 Actinosomnolentus pattersoniae (SeqCode) | reverse complement strand
TGCTCGCCGGCCTGCTCTTCCTCGTCGACGGCGGTCTCGTCCTGCCCCTCGTCGAAGACGAGCTTACGCGCGATGGCGCTCTTCACCATGCGGATCTGGATCCCGGGGCCAAGCTCGACGGTGACCTCGTCGTCCTCCATGGTGCGGATCGTGCCGAACATCCCGCCGACGGTGAGCACCTCGTCGCCGACCTCGAGGCCTTGCAGCAGCTCTCGCTGAGCCCGAGCCCGCTTCTGTTGCGGCCGGATCATCAGGAAGTAGAAGACAACGAACATGAGCCCGAGGAACAGGAGCAGGCTCAGCGGATTGGAGCCGGTCTGGCCATCCTGGGCCAGTGGGGCGATGAATCCGAGCACGGGTTGACCTCCTTGCGAGCCGGGGTCCGACCGGGAGAGGAGGAAGCGCGACTCGCGAAAAAAACGGCGGCCCGCGGCCGCCGCGATGAGAACGCAGCCATTCTAGTGGCGGGCTGCCGCCTTCGCAATGCTCCGGCGTGCCTCGGAGGCGGCTATCAGGTCGCTCCTGCCACTGCCACCGTCGCCAGCAGCTCTTGGCCGTAGCGCTCCAGCTTGGCCGGTCCCACCCCGGACACGGCCAGCAGCTCGGCCGGCGTTCGCGGATGGCGCTCGGCGATGGCGGCCAGCGTTGCGTCGTGGAACACCACGTACGCCGGAACTCCGTCTCGCCGGGCACGCTCGAGGCGCCAGCGCTTGAGGGCCGCGAGGAGCGGATCACCGTCAAGGACACGGGATGCCCGATCGGATCCCGCCGGCGCCGCCTGCCTCGATCCTCGGCCTCGCGCCGGGGCCTCGACCTGCGCCGGGGAGAGCTCGTCGATGAATGGACTTCGAGCCCCTCGACCGTCTGGCCGTGCGATCGGCCACGTGAGGAACAGCCACCGCCGGGCTCGGGTGATCCCCACGTAGAGGAGCCGGCGCTCTTCGTCGACCGATGCCCGGTTCCGGCCGGACCGGAAGGGCAGCTCGCCGTCCAGCAGTCGTGGCAGGAACACCGCGTCGAACTCCAGCCCCTTGGCGCGGTGGTAGGTCATGAGGTTGACGCCGCGGCCGGACTCCTCGATGGAGAAGCGCCGGATCAGATCGGCGACGAAGTCCGCGGCGCCCCCGTCCGGGCGCGACGCTTCGAACTCCCGAGCCAGCGTACGAAGGCGCACCAGGTCAGCCTGGCGCGTCGCCTCCTCCGGCGAGCCGGGGCCCTCCGACCCCTCCGGGAGGAACCCCAGGGCGGCAGTCACCCGATCCGTCGTGCCGGAGGCCGGCCCGGTCTCCCCGCGCAGCCGGTGCAGGGCGGCCCGAGGTCCGGGGCGGCGTAGGAACGCGCCATCGCGGACCTGGTAGGGGATCCGGGCCCGGGCGAACGCCTCCTCGAAGGGCTCCGACCGCGCATTGATCCGGTACAGGACCGCCATGTGCTCGTAGGACACCCCTTCGGAACCGTGCAGACGACGGACCTCATCCATCACCATGTCTGCCTCAGCGCTCTCGCCGGTGATCGCTCGGACCACCGGAGCCGGGCCCGCCGGACGAGTCGACCGGAGCGTCTTCCGGAAACCGCCCAGGCGGGCCGCCAGGCGATTCGCCGTGTCGAGGATCTGAGGCGTGGACCGGTAGTTCTCCTCCAGCCGGACCAGGCGAGCGGAGGGGAAGCGTCGGGCGAACCCCAACAGGTGCTCGGGGGAAGCGCCGGTGAACCCGTAGATGGTCTGGTAGTCGTCTCCAACAACACACACTTCGTCGCGATCGCCGAGCCACCGGTCGAGCAAGGCCGCCTGGAGGGGGTTAACGTCCTGGTACTCGTCGACCGTGAAGGCCGCGTACTTCGCTCGGACGTCTCCTGCCGCCTCGGGGTGCTCGTCGAACAAGCGAACGGCGTGGTCCAGCATGTCCTCGAAGTCCAGACGCTCCACGCGTCGCTTCCGCCGCTCGTATCCGTCGTAGACCCGGTGCATCAGATCGGCGGGGA
The DNA here is from genome assembly GCA_013817655.1 of Actinosomnolentus pattersoniae (SeqCode). Classification (GTDB taxonomy): domain Bacteria; phylum Actinomycetota; class UBA4738; order UBA4738; family UBA4738; genus JACDCJ01. The sequence continues at coordinate 6,427 of JACDCJ010000077.1, read as the reverse complement.
TCGGGGGCACGTGCCCGGTGGCGACGAGCTCGTCCGGATAGCGTTCCGGGCCGATCCTCCGGTTCTTCGCCCATTCGATCTCGGTGGCCAGGTCGCGGCGAGGGACGAACCGGTGCGGTGGCGGCAGGGCGTTGGCGAAACTCGCGATCAGCGGCGCCTTCGAGTCCAGGACGTCTCCGAGGGGCGTGCCCGCGTGGATGGGCCAGAGCCGCGAGAGCTGCGACAGCGCCGCAGCGTGAAACGTGCGGGCCTCGACGCCGTCCACCCCCAGCGCGCGAAGCCTGGCCCTCAGCTCGCCAGCCGCCCTCTCTGTGAACGTGACGGCGAGGATCTCGCCGGGCCGAAACGCTCCCGAGGCAACCTGGTACGCGATGCGGTGAGTGATCGTGGTGGTCTTCCCAGTACCCGCCCCGGCGAGGATCGCAACCGGCCCACGAGTGGCCAGGGCGGCCTCACGCTGCTCGGGGTTCAGCCCGGCCAGGATCGACTGCGACTCCACCATGTCCGACGAACCCTACGATGACCCGACGCCACCGTCTGGCGGCGCCTCACGGCCCAAGCGGGTCTCGGAAGCGAAGCCCTCGGAACCGCGCGAAATCCCGGTCCGTGGTGCACAGCGTGGCTCCGTGTTCGATGGCCAGGGCGGCAACGTGTGCATCCATGAGCAGCGGGCCGCGAGCTTGACCCACCCGGGCCACCTCCGCCAGGCGACTCCAGTGTTGATCGGTGGGATCGGCCAACCCCACCACGGGCTGCTCAAGCCACTCGGTCACGATCCGGATCGCGTCCTCGGACCGGAGCGGGTTTCGAAAGACCGAAGGATTGGTGCTGAGGCGTATGAAGGCGAGCAACGTGATGAGGGCGAACCGAATCTCTTCATCGCCACCCAGCACCTCCTCCAGCCAGCCTCTGGCCGCTTCGTGACGGGTGCTGGATGCGTCGTACGCGTAGAGGGGGATATTCGCGTCGACGAGGATCACCGATGCGCGGTCCCCTCGACCCGGTCGATGAGCCCCTGAACGTCGTCGAGGTCGATCCCGGGCCTGATCCCGAGGTCGCTAGGCACGACCCGGAATGGGGATGGCTCCTGTTTCACCGACGAGTCCAGGCCTCTCCGAAGCGCCTCGTTAACCACGCGCTTGAAGGGCTTCCCGGTGCGGTGGACCTCCGCCCGCACTTGGGCCACTACGTCGTCTTCGAGCGTCAGCGTGGTCCGTTTTCCCACATCACGAATCCTATCATCAACGCATCGTGATGTCTAAGACCGACCCTTGGCTGCTGGCTCCTCGCTACACGCGCTGCGGAGAGGCTTCAGAAGAGGCCGGCGGGGTCCGGCGCGGGCGCCCCGAGATGCGCATGTGCGGCATCCGTCGCCACCCGGCCACGGGGCGTGCGCTTCAGGAACCCGAGCTGCATCAGGTAGGGCTCGTACACGTCCTCGACCGTTTCCGTCTCCTCCCCCACCGAGGCTGCGAGGGTGGAGAGTCCCACCGGGCCCCCGCCGAACTTCCGCACCAGGGTGGACAGGATGGCGAGGTCCAGCTTGTCCAAGCCGAGCTCGTCGACCTCGAACAGCGCCAGCGCGGCGGTCGCCGCCTCGGCGGTGACGCGCCCGTCCCCACGGACCTGAGCGTAGTCACGGACCCGCCGGAGGAGGCGGTTCGCGATCCGGGGCGTCCCCCGCGACCTCGCGGCTATGGTCGCCGCGCCGTCGGCCTCGACGTAGAGCCCCAGGATCCCGGCCGAGCGGTGAACCACCCGCGCCAGCTCCTCCTGGGAGTAGTAGTCCAGCCGGGGGGAGAACCCGAAGCGCTCGCGAAGCGGGAGGGTGACGAGCCCGGGCCGCGTCGTCGCGGCCACTAGGGTGAACGGGGGAAGGTCCAGGCGGATGCTCCGTGCCGAGGGTCCCTTGCCGATCACGATGTCGAGCTTGAAGTCCTCGAGCGCCGGATAGAGCACCTCCTCGACGGCTCGAGGCATGCGGTGGACCTCGTCGACGAACAGGACGTCGCCCTCCTCGAGGTTCGTGAGGATCGCCGCCAGGTCGCCGGCCCGCTCCAGGGCCGGCCCGGACGTCGGGCGGAAGCCGACCCCTATCTCGTTCGCGAGGATCCCGGCGAGCGTGGTCTTGCCAAGCCCGGGTGGCCCTGAAACGAGGACGTGGTCCAGGCAGTCGCCCCGCCCCCGAGCGCCGTCGACGAGGAGCCGGAGCTGCTCCTTGACCTTCTCCTGCCCGATGAACTCGGCGAAGAGCCTTGGTCGAAGGGCGGCGTCGAGCGCCCGCTCCTCCTCCGCCCCGTCCGGGGCCACGACACGGACCAGCTCGTCCCGCTCCTCGCCCGTCATCGGCCCACGCTCCGCAGCGCCTCTCTCAAGAGCTCCTCGATCGGCCGGTCCCCATCCGGGGCCATCGCTGCGAGCGCCTCCCGGGCCTCCTGGGGCGACAGGCCGAGGGCGAGCAGCGCCTCGCGCACCTCCCCGAGCGGCCCCGACACGATCCCATCTCCGGCGACCCCCAGGCGGTCCTTGAGATCGAGGATGATCCGGCTCGCCACCTTCTTCCCCACCCCGGGTACCAGGGTGAGGGCCGCGACGTCCCCGGTCGCGACCGCCCGGCGTAGCGCATCGGGCGCTAGCACGGAGAGGACGGCGAGAGCGACCTTCGGTCCGACTCCCGTCACCGTGATGAGGTGGTCGAACAGGCTCCGCTCGTCGGAGGTGGCGAAGCCGTACAGGAGCATGGACTCGTCACGGATCTGAAGACGCGTGAACAGCCGCACCGTCTTGCCCGGCCCCGGTACCTTCCCCAGGGTCTGTGCGGGAACCAGCACCTCGTAGCCCGTCCCGTTGACGCCCAGCACCACCCGGTCACCGGTCTTCTCGGCCACCGTTCCCTGGAGGAACGCGATCATTGGGCGGCCCTTTGAAGCCGGCGCAGGCCGGACTGCTGGAGATGGCAGACGGCGATGGCGACGGCGTCGGCGGCGTCCGGCTCCTGGGGAACCCCCTCCAGGCCGAGGACCCTCGTGAGGGAGCGGCGGACCTGCTCCTTCGAGGCGTTTCCTACGCCCGTCACGGCCATCTTGACCTCGAGCGGGGCGTACTCCTCGACCGGCACGCCCTCCAGCGCCGCCGCGACCAGGATGGCCCCCGAGGCGCGCGAAACCTCCATGGCGCTTCCCGTGTTCCGCCCCCACAGAAGCCGCTCTACCGCAAGGGCCGAGGGCCGCGCTTCGCGGAGCGCGGCCAGGACCTCGCGGTGCACGCGCAGCAGCCTCTCGGAGGCCGGGCTGCCGGAAGGGGTGCTCGCGGTCCGCGCCCATTCGATGCGCGGGCGGTTTCGCGGCCCTCCCACTAGGGCGAGCCCAAACGAGGCGACGCCCGGGTCGACGCCGAGCACGAGCTCATCGAACATACGTTCTTGGAGGGTACGCCCAAGTCGGTCCCGGCGCAATCACACGCGTGTCATTCGAACCGTTCAGCCGGTCTGGGCGAGGATCTCCTCGGGGATGTCGAAGTTCGAGTAGACCGACTGGACGTCCTCGAGATCCTCAAGGCCCTCGATCAGGCGCAGGACGGACTGAGCCCTGTCCCGGGCAACCGGAACCGCGCTCTGGGGCAGCATGGTGAGCTCCGCCGACAGGACCTGGACGCCCGCCTGCTCCAGCGCTGCCCGCACGGCACCGAGGGATTCGGGAGCGGTGACGATCTCCCACTGCTCCCCGGAATCGGCCAGATCCTCCGCGCCGGCGTCGAGGACGATATCGAGGATGCGCTCCTCCTCCGGGGCCGTCGCCTTGTCCAGCAGGAGGAGGCCCCGCCTGGAGAACATCCAACCCACGCTGCCCGGGTCGCCGAGCGTTCCTCCGAGCCTCGTGAAGGTGTGGCGGATCTCCTGCCCCGTGCGGTTGCGGTTGTCGGTCACGACATGGATGAGCACGGCCACGCCGCCTGGGGCGTATCCCTCATACGTGACCTCTTCGTAGCGCGCACCCCCGGTGTCGCCGGAGGCGCGCTTGATGGCGCGCTCGATGTTGTCCATCGGCACCGAGTAGTCGCGGGCCTTCTCGACGGCAGACGCGAGCGTCATGTTTCCCTCGACGCTCGGGCCGCCTTCCCGCGCAGCCACCTCGACCGCCCGAAGGAGCTTCGCGTACATTCGCCCGCGCTTCTCGTCGTTCGCGCCCTTCTTCCTCTTGATCGAGCTCCACTTGGAATGGCCGGACACCGCGTCCTCCTCGTTCCCCGCTCCAGCGAGCTTAGCCGGTCATGCTCAGCAGTCGTTCGTGGAGCCGGGCGTCGCCGGCGATCTCGGGATGGAACGTCGATGCGAGGAGCGTCCCCTGGCGCACCACCACAGGGTCGCCATCATGCTCGGCGAGCACCTCCACCTCGGGCCCGATGCCTTCCACGCGCGGCGCCCGGATGAAGACGGCACGCACCACGCCGATCCCCCTGACGTCCACGTCGGCCTCGAAGGACTCCGACTGGCGCCCGTAGGCGTTGCGGCGCACGGCGACGTCGAGGAGTGAGAGCAGGGGCTCGCCGTCGTGGACGGTCCGAGCCAAGACGATCATCCCGGCACACGTCCCGTAGATCGGCATGCCGTCCGCCGCGGCCTGGCGGATGGGCTCCACGAGGTCGTAGCGAACGAGGAGACGCCCGATCGCGGTGGACTCGCCCCCGGGGATGGACAGGCACGCCACGGAGCCCAGCTCTGCGGGTGTCCGAACGAGTACCGGCGTGGCCCCGCACTCGGCGAACATCAAGGCGTGCTCGCGGAAGTCGCCCTGCACGGCCAGCACGCCCGCCTTCATCCCAACCAATGATATGCACGCCGCAGCGACGGGACCGCTCAGAGGGTGAGCGCGTAGTGCCGGTAGGTTCGCTTGATGTGCATGCCCACACGCTCGTAGAGGCCGAGGGCGCCGGTTCGGGAATCGGTGGACAGCCCGGCCAGGGTCAGCCCCCGCTTCTTCGCCTGCTGGAAGGAGTGCTGGAGCAGGGCTCGACCCAGGCCCCGGCCCCGATGCGACGCCTTGACGGCGAGCTGGTGCACCCAGGCGGTCCCCCGGTCGTCGACGCACTGGGCCGTCCCGACGATGTCGTTCCCGTCCTCCACGACGAACAGCAGATTCGGTTCGAAGTCCGGCCGCAGGATGGTCAGGGCCGCCCAATCCTCGAACGAGGTGGGATCGCGGTCCGGCCACTCGTTGAAGGCGTCCTCGACCACTCGATATACGGCGCGGGCGTCCCGACCGGCGTCGAAAGTGCGGATTGCCATCCCCTCCGGCAGCACCGGGGTCGGCAACACCTCATCCAGACGGGTTTCCAGGATCCATGACGTCCACATCGGCTCGTACCCTCGCGACAGGAAGAGCTGGCGGGCATCCTCCTCGTTCTCGCTGATGGACTGCCCAACCAACCTTCCCCCCTCCGCGCGGGCGTACCGCTCGGTCCAGTCCACTAGCGCCGTCCCGATCCCCCGTCCTCGATACGCGGGGTGGACGTAGGCCCAGACCTTGCGGGCGGCGTGGACCTCCGCGTAACCGATGAGTCGCTCGCTCTCGAATACGAGCCGAAGGTCCCGGGTGGGGTCGAAGCTGGGCCGGGACCACTCCGAGATCGTGTCCTCGGCCGTGATCCCCACCTCGCCGTCGGCGGCAAGCTCACAGGCCGCGCAAAGATCCGTGACGAAACCGGCGTCGGACATGGCGCCGGCCCGTACGCTCAGACCCCGACCCACGCGAACCTCGATGGGGCCGGGAGGAGCGGTCACCTGATCAGTTGCATGGCGAGCCGGCACGGCCTCACCAGCCGCGGGTCTGGAGGAGGCCCTCCTCGCCGAGCTCGGCGATGTCGAGCCCGCGCATTGCCTCGCCCAGTCCGCGGGACACCTTGGCCAGGATGTCCGGATCCTCGAAGTAGGTGGTTGCCTCCACGATTGCTCGGGCCCGGATGGCCGGGTCCTCGGCCTTGAAGATCCCCGACCCCACGAAGTTGCCGTCGGCGCCGAGGCGCATCATTAGGGCCGCGTCGGCGGGCGTCGCGATTCCCCCGGCCGAGAAGTTCACGACAGGAAGGCTCCCACTCGCCGCAACCTGGCGCACCAGCTCGAGCGGCGCGGCGATGTCCTTGGCGGCCCTCGTCAGCTCGTCCGCACTCAGGGCCGCGAGCTGGCGGATCTGCCCGGTGATCTTGCGCATGTGGCGAACCGCCTCGACCACGTTGCCGGTGCCCGGCTCGCCCTTGGTGCGGATCATGGCCGCCCCCTCCGCGATCCGTCGCAGGGCCTCACCAAGGTCGCGGGCCCCACAGACGAACGGGACCGTGAACCGCCACTTGTCTATGTGATGCTCCTCGTCGGCGGGCGTGAGGACCTCGCTCTCGTCGATGTAGTCCGCGCCCAGCGACTGCAGGATGTCCG
>JACDCJ010000076.1 GCA_013817655.1 Actinosomnolentus pattersoniae (SeqCode) | reverse complement strand
GGGCCCTGCTTGCCCCGCCATGTACTCGTCCGCCCGGCATCATGGAGCACATGATCTGCCGTGTCGCCGCTCCGTTCCCGGGCCTGATCCTCGCGGTCGCGCTGCTGGCCGGCTCGGCCTGCTCGAACGAGGAAACGCGGACGCCGGTCGCGGCCGACGCCACCCTCACCGTCGTCACGCGGTCCGGCGAGGTGGAGTTCGACGTTCGGATCGCCGAGACACCGGACGCGCGAGCGACGGGGCTTATGGGCGTCCGGACGCTCGCTCCCGACGCGGGGATGGTGTTCCTGTTCGACGCTCCCACCGACGGCGCCTTCTGGATGAAGGGCACCCTGATCCCGCTCTCCATCGCCTTCTGGGACGCCGACGGCCGCATCGTCGCGATGCTGGACATGGCGCCCTGCCGCGCGGAGCCCTGCCCCCTGTACTCGCCCGGACACGACTACGTCGCGGCGCTCGAAGTCAACCGGGGAGCGCTGAGCGAGCGGGGAGTGCGCATCGGCGACCTCGTACGCCTGGAGCGGAGCTAGCCCGACCTTCCAGGATTGACATGTCGGTCGCGGTGGGATAAGACGGATCGTCCGAAGCTAAGCTGGCCAGGTTCGATCGGAGGGTATCGGATGACCGGGCTAATCACCAGACTCGCCGTAGTGACTGTCGCTATGGTCACCGGCGCTCTTGCAGCACCCGCCATTTCGCAAGAATCACCGACCGGCACGTCGAACTGGTCGCCCGAGCAGGTTCTGGAACAGCTCCGAGATGCGAGCCGCGGCGCAGCTTCTCCGATCCGGCTACGCAACTTCGAGCTCGTCGGGCACCATGACCTGGGCGGCGAGCCGTTCGACTTCGGCGACGTCTGGGGACACGAGAGCTTCGCCTACGTCGGGACCCGTTGCGGGGAGGACCTGAGCGGGGGTCACGGCGTGCAAGTCGTGGACATATCTGACCCCACCACACCCGTACTCGCGAGTGCGCTTCCCAACCCGGCGTTCACACGGGCGGAAGATGTCGTCGTCCACGACGTGAGCACCCCGTCGTTCACCGGTGACCTTGCCGCGGTGGGGATCCAGGACTGCTTCGGCAGCGGACACGAGAACGAGGCGTTCACCGGGATGATCTTCTTCGACGTCACCGACGGCTACAACCCGGTGGAGCTGGGTCGGTGGGAGCTTCCCCTTCGCGCGATCGGCTGCCACGAGATCGACCTCGTCCAGCGGACGGACGGGACGGTGCTGGCCGGCTGCGCGCACAACCTGTTCGACCAGTTCCGGCCGGGACCCCCGGCCGTGCAATTCGTCGATGCGACCAACCCCGCCGATCCGCAAACGCTCTCCGGGTGGTCGCTGGGAACCGACGTGTTTCGTGGCGTCGGGTGCGCGCAGATCTCGTTCGCCCACAGCGTGCGGTTCACCAACCGGGGCCGTGAGGCGAAGGTCTCCAACTGGGACGCCGGCCTGGTGACTCTGGACATCTCCGACCCCACCTCGCCGACCTACGAGACCCGCATCGACATCGCGCCTCCGGATGAGGACGGAGACGTGCACTCCATGACACCGGCGGGGCAGTGGCAGATCATCAACACGGAGGACTTCTGCGTGGGCGGTGACTTCAACGGCTGGGGCGAGGCCTACGTCTACACGTCGGAGGGAAGGTTCCTCACGACCTTCTCCACCCCGAACAGCGATTCAAGCCGTACGGACGGCGCGTACACGATCCACAACACCGAGGTGGTGCTGGGGAACCAGTTCTTCTCGTCCTGGTACTCCGACGGGATCGTGTGGTGGGACTTCGCGAACGGGGTAGCCCATCAGAAGGGCCAGTTCGTTCCTCCGTCAGACACCGAAGAACCTCCTCTGGTCTGGGGCGTCTATCCGGATCGTGGTCAGGACGTCATCCTGGCGAGCGACATCATCAGCGGGTTGTGGATCGTGCAACCCGAGGGCCTGGGAGACTTCTGAAAGCTAGACGGCCCAGATCTCCCCGACCGCCTACCTGATCCGCCCGGCGTCCGACCGCACCACAGAGTCGGGGCCTCCCCCACGCCGCCGAGACAACGGTAGCCCATACCAGAACCACGCGTACGCCGCGATCATGGCGCATGAGGCCAGGCCCGCAGCCAGGGTCGAGAACAGAACGTCGAAGATCAAGAACACGACCCCGGTCACGGCGAGTGCGATGAGTATCAGTCCGCCGATGACGAAGCGGCTCTGTGCGACGAGCATCTCCTCCTTCTCATGCATCGTCTCCTGGTCGAGCTGGCGCCAGCGGTGACGGTGGTAGGCGGAGGGGCCGATTAGAAGCAGGGACGCGATCGCGGCGCAGGCTAACGCGAGCGCGTAGACGCCTTTCTGAAGGTCGGTCACCGTCTCGAACCCCTGGCTGAAGGGCAGGATGAGGAGAAACGCGAACAACACCTGCACGCCTGGGAGCGCTACGCGCACCTCGTTCAGGAGCTCGATGAGCTTGCGGTTGAGCCGCTCCTTCGGATCTTCGTCGTCCTCGGCCATGGCGAATAGCGCGTCCTGACTGGGATCTTCCGACGCTGATACCCCTGATGGGGCCGGTCCCAAACGCAGGGCGAGGCCGGGTGGGAAGCCGACCCGCGTGAGAGGTCCCTGGTGCCCTGCTCGTTCTCGTACGTGGGAGGAGCAGGATTCGAACCTGCGTAGGCTTCGCCGGCGATTTTACAGACCGCTCCCTTTGGCCGCTCGGGCATCCTCCCGCAACGGCCGAGGATAGCATCGGCCCTCCTCGGCATGGCGCTGCCCCGCGCCCGGAAGCTCTACAGTGTGGACATGGCGAAGGACCAGTTCTCGTTCGACGTCGTCTCCGAGGTCGACCTCCAGGAGATGCGCAACGCTGTCGACCAAGCCCAGCGCGAAATCTCCACGCGCTTCGACTTCAAAAACACCGGCACTGCCATCGAGCTGAAGGACCAGACGATCGAGCTCCGGGCGGGCACGGACAACCGCCTCAAGGCGGCCGGGGAGGTCCTGAAGGAGAAGGTCGTGCGCCGCACCATCTCGCTGAAGGCCCTGCAGGAGGGCAGCATCCAGCCCGCGGCCAAGGGGACGGTGCGGCAGGAGATTCAGATCACGCAGGGGATCTCTGAGGAGAAGGCCCGGCAGATAACGAAGTTCGTCAAGGGGTCCGGCCTCAAGGTCCAGGCGCAGGTGCAGAAGGATCAGGTCCGCATCACGGGGAAGAAGAAGGATGACCTCCAGGCCGCCATCAAGGCGCTCAAGGAGGAGGACTTCGGGATCCCCCTGCAGTTCACGAACTACCGGCCCTGAGAGCGGCCGCCTTCCGGCCGCGCTGTGCCCGGCTCACTCAGATCGCCAGGCGGCCTCCCGCCATCTCCTCCAAACGCGCGACCCGCTGCTCCACGGGGGGATGGGTCGAGAACAGCCCCGCGAGCTGTCTTCCCCGGCCCCTGAAGGGGTTCACGATGAACATGTGCGCCTGCGCCGGCGACACCGAGGCCGGCGCCGGGACCTGCTTCGACGTGAGCTCCAGCTTCCGGAGGGCCGAGGCGAGCCCGAGCGGATCGTGCGATAGGTCCGCGCCCGAGGCGTCGGCCTGGTACTCCCGCGATCGTGACACCGCCATCTGGATGAGCAGAGCGGCGATTGGCGCGAGGATCCACGCCGCCAGCATCGCGATGGGGTTGGTGCCGCCCTCCTCGTCGCTGTTACCGAAGAAGAAGGCGAACCGGGCGAGGAAGGTGATCGACATGCCGATCGCGGCCGCGACGGACCCGATGAGGATGTCGCGGTTGGTGACGTGCGACAGCTCGTGGGCGAGTACGCCGCGAAGCTCGCGGCGATCCAGGATCTGCAGGATCCCCTTCGTGACGGCGACGGCGGCGTGCTCCGGGTCGCGGCCGGTGGCGAAGGCGTTGGGCTGCATCATGTCGCTAACGAAGATCCGGGGCATGGGGATGTTCCGGCTACGCGACAGCTCCCCGACTATCGAGTAGAGCTCCGGATACTCGGCCTCGGTCACCGGCTTCGACCGCGTGGTCGCGATGGCGATCCTGTCCGAGTACCAGTACATGGCGAAGTTGAAGACGAGCGCGATCGCGAGCGCGATCGCGGCGCCCCGCGTTCCCCCGAAGACGTTCCCGATCAGGACGAAGAGCCCACCCAGGGCCGCGATCAGCACCCAGGTCTTGACCCTGTTCACGTCGATCCCTCCTTCCGAGCCGGACCGATCCGGCCCGATATCAAAAAGACCCTCGCCTCTAGGCGAAGGTCTTGCCGGGGACTCCCCCGCCGGAGCCGGCTCCTCTCGGAGCGTCCTGACGGCTCACCGGCGTTGGGCTACTCCCCTTCGCTACGTTCGATTGTACTGCCGCTCCGGTCTGGAACGATGTCGGGGGCGTGGCGATTTGGTCCTACTGCCCGACGGCGTCCTACTGCCCGACCAGGGTGGAGACGGGCGGGAACTGGGCGAAGAGATCCGGATAGAAGAAGACCGCGAAGATCGCCGCTCCGGCCACGACGGCGACCCCGACGATCGCGGGCGAGAAGCGCAGCGGCCGCACGGGCTCGGTGATCGGCTCGAGCCACATCGCCCGCACGATGCTGAAGTAGTACCCCAGCGAGATGACCGAGTTCACCACCATGGCGATCGCCAGCACCGTTCCGATCCCGCCCCGGGATATCGCCGCGGAGAAGATGAAGAACTTCGCCCAGAACCCGGCCGTGGGAGGCACGCCGGCCAGGGAGACCAGGAAGAGCGTCATCGCCGCCGCGAGGGCGGGGGCGCGCTGACCCAGGCCCGCGAAGTCCGACACCAGGAGCCCGGGCGACTCTCGCGACATCCCGACGATGACGGCGAACGCGCCCAGGTTCATGACGCCGTAGATCAGGATGTACAGCATCACAGCGGAGAAGGCGTCCCGGTCGACGTCGGGCGTCAGCCCGGCCAGTGCGAACGGCAGCAGGATGTATCCCGCCTGGGCGATCGAGGAGTAGGCGAACAGCCGCACCACCTGTCGCTGCTGCAAGGCGACGAGGTTTCCGATAGTCATCGTAAACAGGCAGAACACGGCGAAGATCGGCGCCCAGAAGTCAGCTTGCGGCGCGAACGCGACGAACATGATCTGCAGAAGCCCCGCGAAGCCCGCCGCCTTCGACGACACGGAGAGGAAGGCGGCGACCGGAACCGGCGAGCCCTCGTAGGTGTCCGGTGCCCAGAACTGGAAGGGGAACGCGGACACCTTGAACGCGAACCCCGCCACGACGAGCAGGATCGCCGCCAGCGTGAGATTCGAGCTGCCGTCGGGCCCGGCGAGGGCCCGGGCGACACCCTCGAGGGAGATGCTTCCCGTCGCCCCGTAAATCAGGGACATCCCGTACAGCATGATCGCGGTGGAGAGGACACTGATCAGGAAGAATTTCAGCGCCGCCTCGTTCGAGCGGGGGTCGCTCTTGCGAAGCCCCGCCATGAGGAAGGCCGGGGCCGACACCAGCTCGAGCGAGATGAAGAGCATGAGGAAGTCTCGCGACGAGGGCATGGTCAGGGTGCCGAGAAAGGAGCACAGCAGCAGGAAGTAGTACTCGCCCTGGTAGAAGCGCCCGTCCTGGAAGTACCGCAGCGATAGCAGCAGCACCACGAGGGCCGACCCCAGGAAGAAGATCTTGAACAGCACCGCGTAGTTGTCCACGACGTACGTGCCACCGAAGGTCGCGCGCTCGGAGCCAATGAGTGTGAGCGTGGCGAGCAGGGCGGCGAGCGTCCCCGCGAACGCCAGCGGCATGGCCAGCCACTTGCGGTGCCGCCGGAGGAAAAGGTCGAGCACCAGGACGGCGAAGGCTGTGCCCGCGAGGATCATCTCCGGCGCGATGGCGTGATAGTCGATCGCCGGGTTCCGGATCTGTCCGGCCTGGGCCAGGATGGCGACGCTCGTCACGCCGAACTCCCCGGGGTCATCCGCCGAAGACGCGCAGGAGGCCCTCCACGGCCTCCTGGGTGGTCCCGAGTATCAGGCGGGGGAACACTCCCAGAGCCAGGATGGCGACGAGCAGGGGGGCCCACGCGAGCCACTCCACGCGCGTAACGTCACGGAGGCTGACCTCCTTCCAGCGGTCCGGCAGCGTCCCGAGGTTCACGCGCTGCAACGTCCACAGGAAGTAGCCCGCCGTGAGGATGGTTCCGATCCCCCCGAACACCATCAGGACGCGGAACAGCGTCTCGCTCAGCATCGGCGCGGGGCTGTAGGACGACAGCAGGGCCATGAACTCGCCGATGAAGCCTGCGAGGCCGGGCAGTCCGAGCGAAGCGATCGCTGTGAACGCGAAGATGCCGGCGAGGGCCGGGATCTTCTGGAGCATCCCGCCCCCGATCTCCGCGATCTGACGCGTGTGGTAGCGGTCGTAGATGGACCCCACCTCGAAGAAGAGCATGCCCGTGATCACGCCGTGGGCGACCATGCCGAAGATGGCCGCGTTGATCCCGATGGGCGTGAGCGTCGCGATGCCAAGCATGACGAAGCCCATGTGGCCCACCGAGGAGAACGCGATGAGCCGCTTCAGGTCGCGCTGCGCCAGGCAGGCGAGCGATGCGTAGACGATGGCGATAACGGCCAGGATGCCGATGATGGGAGCCCAGGTCTCGGCCGCGTCGGGCAGGATGGGCAGGGCGATGCGGACGAACCCGTAGGTCCCCAGCTTCAGAAGGATGGCCGCCAGCAGGACGGACCCCACCGTGGGCGCCTCGGTATGCGCGTCGGGGAGCCATGTGTGGAAGGGCCACATCGGTACCTTGATGGCGAACCCGAGGAAGACGCCCGCGAAGATCAGAAGCTGGATGCTGTGGGTGAACCCGCCGCCCATGGCGAACTCCTGGAGCCGAAGGATGTCGAAGGTGTGCGGCTCGGATTTGAAGAACATGGCCAGGAAGCCCAGCAGCATGAACACGCTTCCGAACAGGGTGTAGAGGAAGAACTTGATCGCGGCGTACTCCCGGTTCGCGGAGCCCCAGACGGCGATCAGGAAGTACATCGGGACCAGCACGAGCTCGAAGAAGACGAAGAACAGGATCAGGTCGAAGGCGATGAACGTGCCCGCCATCCCCGTCTCGAGCAGAAGCATCAGGGCGAGGAACGCCTTCGGGCGGCCCGGGTCCGGCAGGACCTTGTACGTGTACACGGCGCAGAGGAACGTCATGACGAACGTCAGGTAGAACAGCGGCAGGCTGATGCCGTCGATGCCGACGTGGTAGCGGGCGCCGATCGCGGAGATCCAGGAAACGTCCAGCTCGTACTGCAGGCCGTCGTGTGCTCCGAACTGGAAGTCGAAGATCATGATCGTGGCGACCAGGAGCGCCGCGCCCGTGAACACTAGGCCCAGGATGCGAACCAGCCGGTCCGCGGATCTCGGCATCACCGCGATGACCACGGCACCCAGCAGCGGAAGGAACACGGCGAGGGTGATCGCGGACTCCTGCCAACCGCTCATCGACGCTCCTCTTCTCGGCCTAGAACCTCGTGATCGCGATCGCCAGGATGGCCACCCCGACGAACAGGAACACGGCGTAGCGCTGCACGTTCCCAGATTGGATGTAGCGGAGCAAACCCCCGGTGGCGCCGGCCCCGAAGGCGACGCCGTTGACCGCGCCGTCGACGGCCCTCTTGTCCACCACGTCGACGCCCAGGGAGAGCTTCTTCGTCGCCCAGCCGGCGGCGTTCACCGCGCCGTCAAGGACCCGCTGGTTCGTCCAATCGACCGCCCGGGGGATCGGATACTGAAGCGGACGCACGATGCCCTTCAGGTAGACGTCGTCGAGGTAATACTTCCGCTCGAGGAGCGTGTAGAAGGGCCCGAGCCGGCGAACCGGATCTCGCTCGCGCCATCCCCGATACAGCCGGTACCCGACGAACAGACCGAGCAGCGCGCCGATTATGGAGACCGCCGCGAAGCCATAGGAGAACGGCTCGGCGTGGGCCTCCTCGCCGAAGTGGACCCAGTCGGCGAACACCGCGTTGAGCTGGGGGGCACCCAGGAAGCCGACGACCACGGAGAGGCCGGCCAGGAGGGCCAGGGGAGCAGTCATGGAAGGTGGGGACTCGTGCGGGTGTTCGTGGCCCCGGTAGGCGCCGAAGAAGGTCAGCAGGACCACCCTCATCATGTAGAAGGCGGTCAGGATGGCAGTCACCAGGGCGATGGCCCAGACGAAGTAGTTCCCCTCCCGGAAGGCCGTCGAGATGATCTCGTCCTTCGACCAGAACCCGGCCAGGGGCGGGATGCCCGAGAGGGCCGCCGAGCCGATGGCGAACGTGACGAAGGTGAGCGGCATCATCTTCCGGAGGCCACCCATCTCGCTCATGTTGTTCGTGTGCACGGCATGGATGACGGAGCCGGCGGCCAGGAAGAGCAAAGCCTTGAAGAAGGCGTGCGTGAACAGGTGGAAGAGGCCCGGGGTGTAGCCGGCCTCGCCG